>DASUZG010000001.1:0-2483 GCA_036376995.1 Azonexus sp.
GCTCGGCGGCATCAACCTGGAAGACATCAAGGCCCCCGAGTGCTTCTACATCGAGGAGAAGCTCAAGGAACGGATGACCATTCCGGTCTTCCATGACGACCAGCACGGTACCGCGATCATTTCCGCCGCCGCCATGCTGAATGGCCTGAAAGTGGTCGGCAAGAAGATCGAAGACATCAAGGTCGTCTGCTCGGGCGCCGGTGCTGCCGCCATTTCCTGCCTCAACCTGTGGTGCGAACTCGGCGTCAAGCGCGAGAACATCACCGTCTGCGACTCCAAGGGCGTCATCTACATCGGCCGTCCCGGCGGCATGGATGCGACCAAGGCCCGCTACGCGCAGAACACCGAAGCCCGTACCCTGGCCGATGCGATGATCGGCGCCGACGTCTTCCTCGGCCTGTCGACCGCCGGCGTGGTCAAGCAGGAAATGATCACGACCATGGCTGCCCAGCCGATGATCTTCGCGCTGGCCAACCCGACGCCGGAAATCATGCCGGAGCTGGTCAAGGAAGTGTGCCCCGAGGCGATCATCGCCACCGGCCGTTCCGACTATGTGAACCAGGTCAACAACGTGTTGTGCTTCCCGTTCATCTTCCGTGGCGCGCTCGACGTCGGCGCCACGCGCATCACCGAAGAGATGAAGATGGCTTCGGTGCGTGCCATCGCCGAACTGGCCGAAGCCGAAGTCACCGACGAAGTGGCCATGGCCTATCCCGGCCACGTGCTGTCCTTCGGTCCGGAATACCTGATCCCGAAGCCTTTCGACCCGCGCCTGATCGTCAAGATCGCGCCGGCCGTGGCCAAGGCGGCCATGGATTCGGGGGTCGCCACGCGCCCGATCACCGATTGGGATGCCTACCGCGCCAAGCTGTCCGAATTCGTCTATCACACCGGCGTCGGCATGCGCGCCATCTTCCAGGCCGCCCGTCAGGCCCAGGGCAAGCGCATCATCTATGCCGAAGGTGAGGAAGAGCGCGTGCTGCGTGCCGCCCAGGTGGTGATCGAAGAAAAATTCGCCCGCCCGATCCTGATCGGCCGTCCGGAAGTCATCGCCCATCGCCTCGAGCGGGCCAAGCTGCGGATCAAGCCCGGCGTCGATTTCGACATCGTCAATCCGGAGCAGGACGACCGCTATCGCGAATGCTGGAGCGCCTATCACAAGCTGATGGCCCGTCGCGGCGTGACCCCGGCCATCGCCAAGGAAGCGATGCGCCGCAAGCCGACCGTGATCGGCGCCATGCTGCTCAAGCTCGGCTACGCCGACGGCATGATCTGTGGCACCTCCGGCCAGTACAGCCATCACTTGGGCGTGATCAGCCAGATCATCGGCAAGCGCCCGGGCGTCAACACCATGGCCGCGATGAACTACCTGATGCTGCCGGGCCGCTCGCTGTTCATCTGCGATACGCACGTGAACGAGAACCCGACCGCCGAGGAAATCGCCGAGATGACGCTGATGGCGGCCGAGCAGGTCAAGCGCTTCGGCAGCCAGCCGAAGGTGGCGCTGCTGTCGCATTCCAACTTCGGTTCCGGCAGTTCCGAGTCGTCGCGCAAGATGAGCGCCGCGGCCGGCCTGGTCTCGGCGATGAGCGCCGGCGAACTGGAAGTGGATGGCGAAATGCACGGCGATGCGGCATTGAATGAAGGCATCCGCCGCGAAGCCAATCCCGATTCGCCGTTGAAGGGCGAGGCCAACCTGCTGGTGATGCCGAACCTCGACGCCGCCAACATCTCTTACAACCTGTTGAAGATGACCGGCGGCGAAGGCGTGACCATCGGCCCGATCCTGCTCGGCGCCGCCCGCCCGGTGCATGTGCTGACCTCCACCGCGACCGTGCGCCGCCTGGTCAACATGACGGCGCTGGCCGTCGTCGAGTCGATGGAACGCTGATCCGGCGTTCTGGCAAACAAAAGGTCTCGCCGCGGCGAGGCCTTTTTCATTGGTGCCGGCGATACGTCAGGCGGCCAGGCGTTGCAGCAGCTTGGCGTGAATGCCGCCGAAGCCGCCGTTGCTCATGATCAGGATGTGGTCGCCGGGGCGGGCGGCGCCGGCGATGCGCTCGATCAGGGTTTCGAGATCCTCGGCCACGGTGGCGCGCTCGCCCATCGGCGCCAGCGCGGCGCCGGCGTCCCAGCCGAGGTTGCCGGCGTAGCAGTAGGCGGCATCGACTTCGCGCAGGCTGTCCGGCAGCTGGCTCTTCATGGTGCCCAGCTTCATGGTGTTGGAGCGCGGTTCGAGCACGGCCAGGATGCGGGCCGCGCCGACCTTGCGCCGCAGGCCGGCGACGGTGGTGGCGATAGCCGTGGGATGGTGGGCGAAATCGTCGTAGACGGTGATGTCGCGCACCGTGCCGCGCACTTCCATGCGCCGCTTGACGTTCTCGAAGCGCGCGAGGGCTTCGAGGCCCTTGGCGAACGGCACGCCGACATGGCGGGCGGCGAGCAGTGCGGCACAGGCATTGGCCCGGTTATGGGTGCCGGAC
>DASUZG010000002.1:0-19880 GCA_036376995.1 Azonexus sp.
GCCCGTCGCGCCTGCTCGACCGGCGCCAGACCCTGGCCGCGCTGCCCGGCCTGAAGCCGCACGGCGTCGCCGGCGGTGTCGAATACTGGGATGGCCAGTTCGACGATGCCCGGCTGGCCGTCGCGCTGCTGCGCACGGCCGGCGAACTGGGCGCCACCTGCCTCAACTACCTGCCGGTCGAGGGCCTGCTGCAGGCCGCCGGCCGGGTCTGCGGCGTCGTTGCCCGCGACGAGGAGAGCGGCGAGACCTTCGAACTGCCGGCCCGGGTGGTGATCAACGCCACCGGCGTCTATGCCGATGCCGTGCGCCGCTTCGAAGAGCCAACGGCAGCGCCGGTGCTGACGCCGAGCCAGGGCATCCATCTGGTGGTCGATGCCGAGTTCCTGCCCGGCGCCACGGCCCTGCTGATTCCGCAGACCGCCGACGGCCGGGTGATGTTCGCCATTCCGTGGCAGGGCAAGGTGCTGCTCGGCACCACCGACACGCCGCGCAGCGACCTGCCGGCGGTGCCGCTGCCGCTGGCCGGCGAAGTCGATTTCCTCTTGCGTACGGCGGCCGGCGTGCTGGCCCGGGCGCCGCAGCCGGACGATGTGCGCAGCGTCTTCGCCGGCCTGCGCCCGCTGCTGCATCCGGCACACGATGGCCGCGGCACCGCCAGCCTGTCGCGCGAACACGCGGTGCTGGTCAGCCCCGGCAGCTTGGTGACCGTGGCCGGCGGCAAATGGACCACCTACCGGCTGATGGCCGAACAGGTCATCGACCGTGCGGCACAGGTCGGCGGCCTGGCGCCGGTGCCGTGCACGACGGCGTTGCTGCCGCTGCACGGCAGCCCGCGCCCGGGCCGCGAGCGGCAGGCCGGGGCGCGCTGTCCGGCGGATGCGGCGAGCGCCCGTTACGGCAGCGATGCCGCGCTGCTGGCCGAGTTACCCGGCCACGACCAGCAGCTGCATCCCCAACTCGACCTGACCGAGGCGATGGTCCGCTTCGCCTGCCGCCACGAAGCGGCGCGGCGCATCGAGGATGTCCTCGCCCGGCGCCACCGGGCGCTCTATCTCGATGCCCGGGCGGCCGACGACTGCCTCGCCGCGCTCGGCGCCATTCTCGCCGAGGAACTGCAGTGGCCGGCCGAGCGGCAGGCGGCGGAAGTGGCGCAGGCGCGCCGGGCGGCAGCGCTGTTTCGCCTCGCCTGAGCCGCCGATCGGCGGAACATGTGGCGGCCGCGGCGTTCCAACAGCGGCCGGCGAGCGGGTCGCCGCGTTCGAAAGGAGGGAGTCCGATGAACGGCAAATTCATGCTGCCGGCCGCCGTGCTGCTGTGCTGCGCCGTGGCCGACGCCGCCCCGCCGGGCGGGCTGGCCCCGGCCGAGCAGGCCGCCGCCTTCGCCGCCGCCGGCTTCAAGCAACAGGGCCAGCGCTGGCGTGCCTGCGACGATCCGACGGCCAGCTACGTGCCGGGCGCCATCGAAAGCGTGCGCGACCTCAACGGCGACGGCCGTCCGGAAGCGCTGATCACCGAAGGCGGCAGCTTCTGTTACGGCCATGTCGGCACCGGTTACAGCCTGGTCAGCCGCCAGGCCGACGGCCGCTGGAAGCTGCTCACCCGCGGCACCGGCATCGTCAGCGTCCTCGAGACGCGCGGCGCCGGCGGCTGGCCGGATCTGGAAATCGGCGGCCCCGGCTTCTGCTTCCCGGTGGTGCGCTGGGACGGCCGCAAATACGCGCTGCACCGCCACCAGTACGAAGGCAAGCCGTGCCGGTCGCGCTAGGCCGGGGTGCTGCCGCAATCGGCGCAGCATAAGCGGCCGACATGAAAGGTTTCGTGAAATAGTTGGCTGACGGCGCAGCCGGTTTTCGCTAGGGTGGTCGTCGACACCTTTCCGTGAGGGCCGAAATCCGGCGCCGCCATGAGCAGCTTCGACAAGCACACCCTGCGGTCCCTTGAGGCCACCGCCGCCGCCTCGGCGGCCTACCTCGATGCCTGCGACGCGGGGGCCGAAGGCAGCCGGCTCGACCCCGACTACTACCGCGCCTGCGCCGACCTGCTGGTGAAGATCTTCGCCCTGGTCGAGCCGGAGCGCGATTTCCCGACCCTGCTCAAGGACTCGCCGGCAGCCCGCGAGATCGCCGAGGCCATCGTGCTGCGCCGGCGGATCGAGGCCGGCAGGCTCGATCACCCGACCTGAGCCGGGCGCGGCGCCGCCGCCATGACGTCCGGTAACAATTGCTAACAGCCGGCCGCCGGACGCAGCGGCTACACTAGCGGCCATGTCGAATTTCGCCCGCCGCCTGCTGCCCCTGTTGTGCTGCCTCAGTCTGCCTGCCGCCGCGGCCGGGCTGGACGATCCCTTCGGCACCGAAGCCATGGCGCCGCTGCGGCCGTCGCCGCAGCTGGCCGCCCGCGTCGGCGCCGCGCCCTGCGCCACGGCGCTGCCGGCGAGCCCGCTGACCGCCATCGACGCCGTCGATCTCGCGCTGTGCAACAACCCGCAGACCCGCGAAGTGTGGGCCGCCGCCCGCGCCCAGGCCGCCCTGGTCGGCGTCGCGCAGTCGGCCTGGCTGCCCTATCTCGACGGCCGTCTCGGCGTCAGCCGCAATTTCGCCGACCGCGGCACCATCGACCAGCGCGATGCGGCGCTGACCCTGTCTTGGTTGCTGCTCGATTTCGGCCAGCGCGCCGCCAACAGCGAAAGCGCCCGGCAGTTGCTGGCCGCCGCCGCGGCGACCCAGGGTTCGACGGTGCAGGCGCTGTTCCTGGCTGCGCTGCAAAGCTATTACAACGCCCAGGCGGTGCGTGCCGCCGTGATCTCGACCGGCGAGGCCGAGCGCTCGGCCCGCGAGAGCTTCGCTGCCGCCGATGCGCGCTACAAGGCCGGCGTCGGCACGCCGGCCGACCGCCTGCAGGCGCAGACGGCGCTGTCGCAGGCGACGCTGAACCGCATCCGGGCCGAGGGCGAGGCGCGCAACGCGCTCGGCGCGCTGGCCAACGTGATGGGTTTCGATGCCCAGCAGCCGCTGGTGCTGGCCGAGTTCCGCAGCTTGTCGCCGGACGATGCGCTGCAGCGCGATGTCGAGGCGCTGATCGCCGTCGCCCGCGCCCGCCGGCCCGACCTGCAGGCGGCCGAGGCGCAGTTGAAGGCGGCCGAGGCCGGCATCGACCTGGCCCGCGCCCAGGGCCGGCCGACGCTGAGCCTGGCGGCCGGACCGAGCTGGCAGGAAGTCGAGGGCGTCTCCAGCAACGGCAGCAGCATCGGCCTGGCGCTGAACGTGCCCTTGTTCACCGGCTTCGAAACCACCTACCGGGTGCGTTCGGCGCAGGCCCAGGCCGATTTGCGGGCGGCCCAGCGCGACCGTCTGAACAGCCAGATCGCCCTCGACGTCTGGCGCGCCTACCAGAATCTCAATACCGCGACGCACAGCCTGCGGACGACCGCCGACCTGGTCGCCAGCGCCGAGCAGTCCGAGCGCGTCGCACTCGGCCGCTACAAGGCCGGCGTCGGCACCGTGCTCGAACTGCTGGCGGCGCAGAGCGCGCTGGCCGGCGCCCGGCTGCAGCGCATCCAGGCGGCGCTCGACTGGCAGGTGTCGCGCGCCACGCTGGCCCAGGCCATGGGCGCGCTCGATTACACGCTGCTGCAACCGGCAGCGGAGGGAAGACCATGAAACGAAGCAGCACGATAGTTCTCGCCGTCGTCGCCATTGCCGCCCTGGCCGGCGGCGCGGCGTGGTGGATGCAACGGCAGGCGGCGCAGGATCCGGAGAAGCGCTACAAGCAGGCCAGCGTCGAAAAGGGCTCGATCACCCAGACGGTATCGGCCAACGGCACGCTGAACCCGGTGGTGCTGGTCAGCGTCGGCACCCAGGTGTCGGGCACGGTCAGGAAGCTCTATGTCGATTTCAACGACCCGGTGAAGAAGGGCCAGCCGCTGCTCGAACTCGACGATGCGCTGGTCTCGGCCAGCGAGCGGCAGAGCGCGGCCAGCGTGGCCAGCGCCCAGGCGGCGCTGGAACTGGCGCAGGCCAACGAGGCCCGGATCCAGGAATTGTTCGCCCAGGAATACGTCTCGCGCCAGGAATTCGACCAGGCCCGCCAGGCGCTGAAGGCGGCGCGGGCGCAACTGGCGCTGGCGCGGGCGCAGAACGAGCGCGACCAGGCCAACCTCAACTTCACGGTGATCCGCTCGCCGGTCGACGGCGTTGTCATCGACCGCGTCGTCGATCTCGGCCAGACGGTGGCCGCCAGCTTCCAGACGCCGACGCTGATCAAGATCGCCCAGGACCTGTCGGAAATGCGCATCGACACCAGCTTCGCCGAGGCCGACATCGGCCTGATCCGCGAAGGGCAGAAGGTGCGCTTCACCGTTGATGCCTTCCCCAGCCGCAACTTCACCGGCGAGGTGCAGCAGATCCGCCTCAATCCGACCAATCAGCAGAACGTCGTCACCTACAACGTGCGTATCAACGTCGCCAATCCGGAACTGGTGCTGCTGCCGGGCATGACCGCCTACGTCAATATCGGCGTGCAGCAGCGCGACGATGTGCTGCTGGTGCCGAACGCCGCGCTGCGCTTCAAGCCGGCCGAGGCGGCCGCCGCGGGCGGAGCGAACGGGGCGCCGGCCGGCAGCAACGGCCAGCGCCCGGCGCCGGGCGCCGACGGCGGCGGGCCGAAGGGCGGCAAGGGCAAGAAGCGCGACGGCCAGAGCGGCACCGTGCATGTGCTGCGCGGCGGCGAACTGACGCCGGTCAGCATCCAGCTCGGCATTACCGACAACCGCAGCACCGAGGTGCTGGGCGGCGAGCTGCAGGTCGGCGACCGGGTCGTCACCGGCGAGAACGTCAACGGCGTCAAGCCGCCGTCGAGCGTCGGCATGCGGATGTTCTGATGGCCGAGCCCGTCATCCGGGTCGCCGGCCTGGGCAAGTCCTACGCCACCGCCGCCGGCCTCTTTCCGGCGCTGAAAGGCGTCGACCTGGCGATCCATCCCGGCGAGTACATCGCCATCATGGGGCCGTCCGGCTCCGGCAAATCGACCTTCATGAACCTGCTCGGCTGCCTCGATACGCCGAGCATCGGCGAGTACTGGCTGGCCGGCGAGAATGTCGCCCATCTCGGCAACGACGCGCTGGCCCGGCTGCGCAACCGCACCCTCGGTTTCGTCTTCCAGGGTTTCAACCTGCTGCCGCGCATGAGCCTGCAGGACAACGTCGCGCTGCCGCTGGTCTATGCCGGCGTGGACAAGGAAACGCGGCGCGCCGCCGCCCGCCGGCTGCTCGACAAGGTCGGCCTGGGCCAGTACGCGGAATCGCTGCCCAGCCGCATTTCCGGCGGCCAGCAGCAGCGCGTGGCGATCGCCCGCGCCCTGGTCAATGCGCCGCGGCTGATCCTCGCCGACGAGCCGACCGGCAATCTCGACAGCCACACCAGCGAGGAGATCATGCGCCTCTTCGGCGAACTGAACGGCGAAGGCATCACCATCGTGCTGGTCACCCACGAGCCGGACATCGCCCAGCACGCCAAGCGCCAGGTGCGTTTCCTCGACGGCCGGATCGTCGGCGACCACCTGACGGAGCCGGCGCCATGCTGAAGGCGATGCTCGGCGAAGCCTGGCTGGCGATGGGCGCCAACCGCCTGCGCACGGCGCTGACCATGCTCGGCATGGTGATCGGCGTCGGCGCCGTGGTCATCATGCTGGCCATCGGCCAGGGCGCGCAGTACGCGGTGCAGCAGACGATTAGCACGATGGGGTCGAACCTGTTCATCGTGCTGTCCGGCTCGTTTACCACCTCCGGCGTGCGCAGCGGTTCGGCCGGCGCGCCGACGCTGAATGTCGCCGATGCCGAGGCGATTGCCGAACTCGACGGCATCGCCAACGTGGCGCCGACCCACCAGGGCACCCGGCAGCTGGTCTACGGCTCGCAGAACTGGAGTTCGCAGGTCATCGGCACGACCCCCGACTATCTCGATGCGCGTGCCTGGAACGTGGTCAATGGCGCCGCCTTCGGCGATTCCGACGTGCGCTCGGCGACCCGCGTCGCGCTGATCGGCAAGACCGTGGCCGAGAACCTGTTCGGCGACGAGGACCCGGTCGGCAAGACCATGCGCATCCAGCAGAGTCCCTTCGTGGTCATCGGCGTACTCGGCGCCAAGGGCCAGAACCTCGACGGCCGCGACCAGGACGACACCGTGATCATTCCGCTGTCCACCGCTCAGCGCAAGGTGTTCGGCACGCCCTTCCTCGGTTCGGTGCGCATGATCATGGTCCAGGCCGAGTCGGCCGAGGCCATGGCCCGCGCCGAAACCGACGTCGAGGCCCTGCTGCGCCAGCGCCACCGGCTGCGCGAAGGGGCGCCGAACGACTTCTTCACGCGCAACCTGTCGGCCGCCGCCGAATCGGAAGCCGAGACGACGCGCACCATGTCGATCCTGCTGGGCGCCATCGCCTCGATCTCGCTCCTGGTCGGCGGCATCGGCATCATGAACATCATGCTCGTGTCGGTCACCGAGCGGACCCGCGAAATCGGCATCCGCATGGCCATCGGCGCCCGCCAGGCCGACATCCTGACGCAGTTCCTGCTCGAGGCGATCATGATCTCCTTCGCCGGCTGCCTGCTCGGCCTGCTGCTCGGCCTGGCCATCGCGCTCGGCATCAACGCCTTCACCGGCATGGTCGTCGTCATCTCCGGCAGCGCCGCCCTGATCGCCTTCGCCGTTGCCGCCACGGTCGGCATCTTCTTCGGCTGGTACCCGGCGCGCAAGGCGGCGCAGCTCGACCCGATCGAGGCCCTGCGCTACCAGTAGGCATAGCCGGCGGCCGGTGCACCGGAGCGCGGTGACTGTGCATTGACGCTGTCGCGGCGGATGGCTAACCTGAAAGTTATCCGGTCCTTTCGGTCCGCGGCGGCAGGGGATGCCGGCGCGGCGGCGGGACGATCGACTGGAGGAGGGCGCGATGGACGTTGCAAGCCGGAAACAGGATCGCCCGCGCGGCATGACCGACATTTACATCAGCAGCCGTCGCGACGATAGCGGCGCCAGCCGCCTGAGCGCGGCCCTGACCCAGGCTTTCGGTCCGGCCCATGTCTTTCGCGGCAGCGACGAGATCGCTGCGGATCACGAGGCGCTCGATGCCATCGACAGCCATCTGCACAGCGTCGACATCCTGCTGGCGGTGATCGGCCCGGCCTGGCTGCAGGCCGACGGCAGCGGCCGGCGGCGCATCGATGTGCCCGGCGACAGCGTCGGCGCCGAAATCCGCGCCGCGCTGGCGGCCGGCAAACCGGTCTGGCCGGTGCTGGTCGGCGGCGCCGCGCTGCCGGCGGCCGAGGAATTGCCGGCCGCCATCCGCGGCCTGGCCCGGCGGCCGGCCGTGGTTGTCAGTGACGGCAACTGGCAGGACGACGTCGCACAGTTGGTCGAAGCCCTGCAACCGCGCCAGTTGCCGCCGACGGTGCGGCGCACCGGCTTCTGGGAACTCTCGGCGGCCGCCGGCGTGCTGGTGGCGACATTGCTGATCGCCGATGCCTGGATCGAGCGCGAAGTGGCCCGCCTGGCGGCGGGCGCCGCGATTGCCGCCGAGCCGCTGGATGGCCGGTGGACGGCCCAGGTGGCCTACGGCCAGGGCAGCGCACACGACGAGCATTTCGCCCTGCGCCAAGAGGGCGGCAGCGTCGTCGGCTCGGCCAGCTATCTCGGCCAGCCGCACGCGGTCGAGGCCGGCAGCCTGTCCGCCGACGGCCGGATGCAGTTCGTGACCCGTTCCGAAGCGGCCGCCGGCAGCCCGCAGCCGACGCTGACCCACCGCTATCGCGGCAAGCTCGAACAGGACAGCATCGCTTTCGTGCTGGAGACGACCGACGGCAGCGCCGCCAGTCCGCCGCTCAGCTTCGTGGCCTGGGAGAACAACCCCTAGGGGCGGCGGCGCAGCAGGTGGTTGACGATGAAGGCGAGCACCGTCTCGCCGCGCTGGTTGACCGCCTGGTACTTCAGGCGGGCGATGCCGCGCTCGGGCCGGGAAGCGGACGGGCGCACTTCCAGCACCTCGATCTCGCTGTGCAGCGTGTCGCCCGGGCGCACCGGCGCCAGCCAGCGCAATTCGTCGATGCCCGGCGAGCCGAGGCTCGAATCGGCCAGCAGGCCGGACTGGATGAACAGCCGGAAACAGATGGCCAGGCTCTGGAAACCGCTGGCGATCAGCCCGCCATAGGGCGATTCGGCCGCCGCATTGGCGTCGAGATGGAAAGGCTGGGGGTCGTAGCGCCAGGCGAAATCGATGATCTCGGCTTCGGTCAGCGTCAGCCCGGGCGTCGAAAAGCGCTGGCCGGGGGCGAGGTCGTCGAGATAGCGGTGGTCCATGGTCGCTCCTGGTTCAGGGGTTCAGGCATTCGGAAATCAGCGCCTCGCCGCCCCGGCCGCAGGGCGTGAAGCTGCCCGGAAGCGGGTGCGGCGTGCCGTCGTCGTCCATCTGCGCGGCCAGCGTTTCCCAGAACAGCACGCCCGACTGGTCCAGTTTCAGGCGCAGCAGCCAGCCGCGTTTGGCGTTGTCGTAGTCGAAACCGTCGAAGACGAAATTGCCCAGGCTGTAGATGATCGGCTTGCCCTGGTAGATCTCGGCGCCCTGCGTCACGTGCGGATGGCCGCCGACGACGAGGGCGGCGCCTTCGTCGATCATGCGCCGGGCCAGCGTGCGCTGGCGCTCGCTGGGCGCGGTTTCCTTCTCCCAGCCCCAGTGCATGAAGGGAATCACCAGGTCGGCGCCGGCCGCCTTGGCCGCGCGGATGTCGCTGATCACCCGGTCGTCCTCGCTCCAGGCGACGCCCGGCCAGTCGGCGCCGGCCTCGAAGCTGCGCGGCTTGAACTCGTTGTAGCCGAGAACGGCGATCTTCAGGCCCTGGCGTTCGATCCACAACGGCCGGTGGGCCTCGGCCAGATTGCGGCCGCCGCCGAAGCGGGCGATGCCGGCCTGGTCCAGTTGCGCCAGAGTTTCCAGGAAGGCGCCCTGGCCGTAGTCGCCGGAATGGTTGTTGGCCAGCGAGACGGCATCGAAGCGCCCCTGCAGCACGGACAGCGCGCGCGGCGCGGCGCGGAAACTGTAGATCTTGCCGGCGGACGGGCTGCCGCCTTCGGCGACCGGGCATTCGAGATTGGCGATGCGGTAGTCGGCGGCTTCCAGGATGGCCGCAAAGGGCTGCAGCGGGTCGCCGCCTTGGGCGATCAGGCGGCCGGGACCGTCGTCGAGCATGATGTCGCCGGCGAAGATCAGGGTCACCGGCGCGGCTGCCAGCGGGCCGGCCAGCGCCAGCAGCGCCGCGGCGATCGAGCAGCATTTCCGGCTCATGCGGCAGCCGCCGTCCGGAGTTCGCACCAGTACTGCAGTTCGCTGTCGCGCAGCGGTTCGTAGACGAACTGGCGGCCGCTGAAGCCGTCGACCGCCGCATTGCGCACCGGGTAGGCGTAGCTCCCCTGGTGGATCAGGCTCGGGCCGCCATCGCGGTCGGCGTAGGCGTACACCTTGATGCCGGCGAGATCGGCCGGCTGGCGGCGGAAGACGATGCGGAACAGGAAGAAGGAACCGATGCGGGTCGCGCCGACGCCATAGGGCGAATCGACCGGCGGCGCCTCGATGCGTTGCGTCGCGCCGCCGTAGGTGACGTGACAGACGACGCTTTCGGCCTGGGCGCCGGTGGCGAGCAGCAGGGCGGCCAGCGCCAGGCCGCGCCTAGGCACCCCGAGCCCCGGCAACCGGCTTGAGCTGGATGTCCAAGGGCAGCGGCTGGCCGTCCTTCAGCGCCGGATAGGCGCGGTCACTGAAGTAGCGCAGCTTGCCGCCGACTTCGATGCGGGCGGCGACCTGGATGCGGGCGCGCTTGCCGATCAGGTCGCGGTCGATGGTGGCGGCAAAGGGGATCGGCACCTGGGCGCCGGCCAGTTCGTAGCGCTGCTCGGCCAGCACGCGGGCCTTGCCGGTGCGGGCGACGTCATGCACGCGGATGGTCAGGATGGCCTCCGGCGGCAGGGCCTGGCGGCTGCGGTAGCTGACGTTGCCGCCGATGGTGAGGAAACTGCTGCCGGCGACCGGCGGCACCGCCGCCGGGGCGGGCAGCGGGCCGCGCGAACAGCGCAGCTGGCGGCCGCTGCCATCGTCGAACAGCACGCTGTCGTCCTGGCTGTGCAGGTCGACCGCGGCGGCCCGGTAGCGGGCGCCGGAGGCGGCGGCGACCTGCGGCAGCACGAGGTCGCCGCCGGCGCGATGGACGATCGCCTGCGGCCGGCCGTCGGCGGCTTCGCCGAACGTCAGGGTCAGGGTGTCGCCGTTGTCGCAGGCGTAGGTGTGGCGGGATTCGGCGTGCGCGCTGGCGGCAACCAGCAGCAGCGGGAACAGGAGACGGGGCAGCAGGGAGTTCATGCAGTCGGCGGCAGGCGTTGCCAGTGTCCTTCGATGAGGCCCTCGATGGGCTGGAAGTCCGTCTTATAGGCCATCTTGCGGCTGGCGGCAATCCAGTAGCCGAGATACAGGTAGGGCAGGCCGAGGCCGAGGCACTGCTGGCGCTGCCAGAGGATGTTGTAGATGCCGAAGCTGGCGCCGGGAACATCCGGGTCGTAGAAGGTATAGACCGAAGACAGGCCGTCGTCGAGCACGTCGATCAGGCTGACCATGCGCACGACGCCGGCCTCGGAAAACTCGATCAGCCGCGTGTCGACGCGGCTCTGCAGCAGGAACTGGGCGTACTGGTCGTGGCTGTCGTCGTCCATGCCGCCGCCCGGATGGCGGGCCTGCTGGTAGCGGCTGTAGAGGTCGTAATGGTCGTCGCGAAAAAGCAGCGGCAGTTCGCGGGCCTGCAGCCCGGCATGGCGTTTCAGGGCGCGTTTCTGGTGGCGCTTGAGCTGCAGGTCGGCGACCGGCAGGCGGACCGGCACGCAGGCGCGGCAACCGTCGCAATGCGGCCGGTAGGTGAAGATGCCGCTGCGGCGAAAACCGGCGCGTACCAGCGAGGCGTAGATTTCGCTGTCGATCAGGTGGGCCGGCGTGGCGACCTGCGAGCGCGCCTGGCGGTCGGCCAGGTAGCTGCACGGATAGGGCGAGGTGGCGTAGAACTGCAGCAGCGAGAAGGGCAGCGCGGCATCGTCGGGCAGGGCCATGTCACCACTCCCGGTCGGCCGTCGACGCAGGCCAGCGGCCGTGGGCGACCGGTTCGGCGGTCAGCATCCGCAGACGGGTGAGGAACTCGGCGCGGGGAATCTCCCGCCCGCCGAGCGAGGCGAGATGTTCGGTACGCATCTGGCAATCGATCAGGGCGACATCGTCGGTCAACAGTTGGCGGATCAGGTGAGCGAAGGCGACCTTCGAGGCGTCGCGCCGACGGGCGAACATCGATTCGCCGTAGAACATGCGTCCGATGACCAAGCCGTACAGACCGCCGACCAGGTCGCCTTCTGCATAGGCTTCGACCGAGTGGGCCCAGCCGAGTTCATGCAGGCGCCGGTAGGCGGCGATCATGTCCGGCGTGATCCAGGTGCCGTCCTGGCCGGGCCGTGGCGTGTCGGCGCAGCCGGCGATGACACCGGCGAAATCGGTGTCGAAGCGGACTTCGAAGGCGCCGCTGCGCAGCGTCTTGCGCAGCGAACGGGTCAGGCGGAATTCGGCGGGCACCAGCACCATGCGCGGGTCGGGCGAATACCACAGCGGATGGCCCTCGACCGTGCCCCACGGGAAGATACCGTGGCCATAGGCTTCGAGCAGGCGCGCCGGCGACAGGTCGCCGCCGATGGCCAGCAGGCCGCCCATCTCGGCCCGCGCCGATGCGACCGGCGGAAACGTGTCGAGCGGGCCGAGGTAGGGAATCATCGGCTCAGCGGCCGGGCTCGCCGTGCCAGGCGACGGGCTGCCCCTGTTCGAGCCGGATTTCGCACTGCGCGTCGGCGCATTCCTCGTGCTTCTTGAAGGCGATCACGTGGTCGGCATCGAGGCGGATGCCGATTTTTTCGCCGAGCGCATGGTTGTGGTGCGACGGCACCAGCGACAGCACCTCGGTGCCGCTGCCCAGGCGCAGCGTGTACAGGATGTCGGCGCCGCGGAAGGCCTTGTGCAGGACTTCCGCCTGGACCGCGCTGGCGTCGTCATGGACGATGTCGTCGGGGCGCAGCAGGATATCGACGCGGCAGCCGTCGTCGCAGCAGGAGCAGGTCTCGTGGCATTCGACCGGCGTGTCGGAAATCAGCGTGCCGAGTTCCATGGCCACGCTGTTGCCGGCGCCGACGGTGCCGGCCACCAGCACGCCCTGGCCGATGAAGTCGGCGACGAAGCGGTTGGCCGGCCGGTGATAGAGGTTGTACGGCGTATCCCACTGCTGGATGCGGCCGTTGTACATGACGCCGACCTCGTCGGCCATGGCGAAGGCCTCGTGCTGGTCGTGGGTGACCATGATGGCGGTCGAGCCCTCGCGCTTGAGGATTTCGCGCACCTCGACCGAGAGCCGCTCGCGCAGGCCGACGTCGAGATTGGAGAAGGGCTCGTCGAGCAGGATCAGTTCCGGCCGCGGCGCCAGCGCCCGGGCCAGCGCCACACGCTGCTGCTGGCCGCCGGACAGTTCGTGCGGGAACTTGTCGCCCTGGCCGGCCAGGCCGACGGTGGCCAGCAATTGCCGGACGCGCAGCCGGATCTCGTCGGTCAGCGTGCGGCCGAGGCCGAAGGCGACGTTCTGCTCCACCGTCAGGTGCGGAAACAGCGCATAGTCCTGGAAGACCATGCCGATCCGCCGTTTTTCCGGCGCCACGCACTGGCCGGTCCGGCTGACCACGGCCCCGTGCAGACGGATTTCGCCGCCGGCGATGTCTTCGAAACCGGCAATGCAGCGCAACAGCGTGGTCTTGCCGCAACCGGAGGGGCCGAGCAGGCAGGCGATCTGCCCGGCGGCGAGCGTGAAATCGACGCCATTGACGACGGTGTGGCGGCCGTAACGCTGGATGACGCCGTTGAGTTCGAGTTGAGCCATAGCGTGGTCGATTATAATTCCCATTCATAAATATGCGCGCAGCCCACCATTCCCCCCTGCTCATCGTCGGCGTCGTCGTCGCCCTGCTGGCCGGGTTGCCGGTCGCCAGCGTCGGTCTCAACCTGTTCGCCGGCGGCACCAGCGAAACCTGGGGGCATCTGGCGCAGACCGTGCTCCCCGAATATATCCGCAACTCGCTGTGGCTGTGCCTCGGCGTCGGTGCCGGCGTCGCCGCGGTCGGCGTCGCCACCGCCTGGCTGACGGCGATGCACGATTTCCCCGGGCGGCGCGTGTTCGACTGGGCGCTGGTGCTGCCGCTGGCCATGCCGGCCTACGTGATGGCCTATGTCTATACCGATTTCCTGCAGTTCGTCGGGCCGGTGCAGACGGCGCTGCGCGAAGCTTTCGGCTGGGAGCACGGCGATTACTGGTTCCCGGATATCCGTTCGCTGGCCGGCGCCATGCTGATGTTCGTCTGCGTGCTCTATCCCTACGTCTATCTGCTCGCCCGCACGGCCTTCCTCGAACGCGCCAGCGGCATGCTGGAGGCGGCGCGGACCCTCGGCCTGGGGCCGTGGCGGGCCTTCTTCACGGTGTCGCTGCCGCTGGCCCGGCCAGCCATCGTCGCCGGCGTCTCGCTGGCGTTGATGGAAACCCTGGCCGACTACGGCACGGTCGCCTATTTCGCCGTCAATACCTTCACCACCGGCATCTACCGCGCCTGGTTCTCGCTCGGCGACCGCATCGCCGCCGCCCAGCTGGCGGCCATGCTGCTCGGTTTCGTGCTCTTCCTGCTGCTGGCCGAGCGCCTCTCGCGCGGCCGCGCCCGCTACCACAACACCACCGGACGCAACCGGCCGCTGGCCGGCGCCCGCCTGCACGGGGTGCATGCCGCGCTGGCCTTCGCCGCGTGCGCGCTGCCGCTGCTGCTCGGCTTCGTGCTGCCGGCGGCCCTGCTGCTGAAAATGGCGCTGGCCGATGGCGATGCGCAGTTCGGCACGCGCTTCGTGATGCTGTCGCGCAACAGCTTCGTGCTGGCCGGCACGACTGCCGCCATCGCCGTGCTGCTGGCCCTGCTGATGGCCTACGCCGCCCGCCTGTCGGGCAGCGTCGTGGCCCGCGCCATGAACCGCCTGGTCGGTCTCGGCTATGCCGTGCCCGGCGCGGTGATCGCGGTCGGCGTGCTGATCCCGGTGACCCGCCTCGACAACTGGCTGGCTGGACAGTGGGCGCAGTGGTTCGGCAGCAATCCCGGCCTGCTGCTGACCGGCGGCATCGCCGCGCTGGTCTATGCCTACCTGGTGCGTTTCCTGGCGGTGGCGCTGCATACCGTCGAATCGAGCCTGAGCAAGATCACGCCGAGCATGGACGACGCGGCGCGCAGCCTCGGCCTCGGCCAGGGCCAGACGCTACGCCGGGTGCATGCGCCGATGCTGCGCGGCAGCCTGCTGACCGCCGGCCTGCTGGTCTTCGTCGATGTCATGAAGGAGTTGCCGGCCACATTGGTGATGCGCCCCTTCAATTTCGACACGCTGGCCACCCAGGCCTACACGCTGGCTTCCGACGAGCGCCTGACCGAAGCCTCGACGGCGTCGCTGGCCATCGTCGCTGTCGGCCTGCTGCCGCTGATCGCGCTGTCGCGGCAGATTTCCGCGGCCCGGCGGGCGGCGGCGGATTAGAGCGGCGGGGCTGTCAGTCCCTGAGCCGGCCGCTCTTCCAGAAACCCGGCCGGGCAGCCGTTGGCGCGGGAGCCGACAGTTCGAGCGTCAACAGGTTGGTGTCGGTGCCGTAGCAGGCCGTGATGTCCACTTCCTCGATCGTCGGGCCGGAATCCGCCGGCGCAGGGGCGATCCGGGCCAGGATGTCGGCGGCCAGGTCGATGCCGGGCGGGCGTTGGGCAGCATGGTCCAGCAGCAGTGCGGCGATGTGCGGATGGCCGCCGCGCAAGGCGAGGCGGATCGGCGCGCCGGGTCCGTCGGCGGCCAGGGCATTGACGTCGGCGCCCCGGCGCAACAGTTCGCCGACGATCGCCGCGTGACCTTCGAAGCAGGCGGTGCGCAAGGGCAGGCCGGCGCAGCCGTGGATGTCCGCTTCTTCGAGATCGCCGCCGGCATCGAGGGCGGCCGTGACCTTTTCCGGACGCCCGGCGCGGATCGCCGCAATGAGCGGGCTGGGGGCGAAGGATTTGGCGGACACCGTTGTGAATCTCGGTGGCGCCCCGGATCTGCACGATCGGCGGGGCGCCGGCAAAACGCTGGAGCTTACTTGAAGCCGGCCCGGTCAAAGATGATCTGCGCCTTGGCCTGGTACATGGCCAGGCTGTTGACCGGCAGCGGATCGGCCTTGAACTTGCCGAGCTTGGCCAGCGCCGGATTGTCGACCTTGACGCCGGCGACCACCGGCCATTCGTTGTTGCCGTCGGCGAAATAACGCTGGGCTTCGTCGGAAGCCAGGTACTCGAGGAACTTGATCGCAGCTTCCTTGTTCGGGGCGGTCTTCAGCACGCCGCCGCCGGAAACGTTGATATGGGTGCCGCTCGTCGCCTGGTTCGGCCAGACGACGCCGATCTGCTCGACGACCTTCATTTCGTCCGGCTTGGTCGAGCGCATCAGGCGGGCGACATAGTAGCTGTTGGAGATCGCGACGCCGCATTCGCCGGCGGCGACCGCCTTGATCTGGTCGGTGTCGCCGCCCTTCGGGCTGCGGGCGAAGTTGGCGACCAGGCCGCGAGCCCATTGCTCGGCCTTGGCTTCGCCGTCGTGCGAGATGACCGAGGCCATCAGCGACAGGTTGTACGGATGCGAACCCGAACGCGAGCAGAACTTGCCCTTCAGCTTGGGATCGGCAAGGTCGGCATAGGTCTGGACATCCTCGGCCTTGACCTTGCTCTTGTTGTAGACGATGACCCGGGCGCGGGTCGAGAAGGACGCCCAGTCATCGGTGCGCAGGTGGGCGGGGATGCGCTTGTCCAGCGTCGCCGACTTGAGCGGGGCGAACAGGCCGAGTTCGTGGGCCTTGGCCAGGCGGGCGGCATCGACGGTCAGGAAGACGTCGGCCGGGCTGTTGCTGCCTTCGTTGCGGATCCGCTCGAGCAGTTCCTCTTCCTTGCCTTCGATGCGGTTGATCTTGATGCCGGTCGATTTGGTGAAGTTGGCGTAGAGCGCCTCGTCGGTCTGGTAGTGGCGGGCCGAATACAGATTCAGGACCTTGTCCTGGGCCAGGGCGGCATTGCCAAGGCCGGCCAGGGCGGCGGCGATCAGGGCGGGCATCAACTTCATGGTCAAAACTCCGTTGGGCAAATGAGAACGAGGCAAGTTTATCGGCGGGGCATGGGCTTGTAAATGAGAAACGTTCCCGCGTGCGGGCGAAAAAAAACGGCCGCCGGGCCGTTTGCTTTTTCAGTTGCCGTCGACGATTCGCCGGGCGCCGTTGTAGCGCTTGACCCAGTAGCTGCTTTCCATGCTTTCGACGCGGACTTCGGCGCCGGCGCGGGGGGCGTGCATGAAATGGTTGTCGCCGAGGTAGATGCCGACATGCGAGAAAGCGCGGCGCATGGTGTTGAAGAACACCAGGTCGCCCGGCTTCAGCTGGCTGCTGTCGATGCGCTGGCCGACCTCGCTCATTTCGCGGGCGGTGCGCGGCAGCAGCGTGCCGATGCTGTCCTTGAACACCAGGCGGACGAAGCCGCTGCAATCGAGACCGCTGTCCTCGTCGTTGCCGCCGAAGCGATAACGCACGCCAACCAGCTTCAGGCCCTGCAGGATGACATCCTGCGCGGCGTTGGTGTAACGTTGAAGGAAGGACAGCTGCTCCTCCGGTTGGCGCTCCTGCTCTGTGGCCGCGCCGATACCGGGCAGTGCGCAGAAGAGGGTGGAAGCCAGCAGGATGGGTGCGAGGGCCTTGAGCATAGCCCTGAAATGTATTTGAAACACGCCGCGCTGTAAACACTCCGATTTACACGGGCAGCTATGTTCCAAATCCGTAATTATGAATACAATTTAACGCTTGAGGAGCGAGGAGCACGATGAAATCCTTCAAGGCATTGCTGATCGAGGAACGTGACGGCAAGGTTTGCAGCGGCTTCGTCGAGATGGACGAAAGCCAGCTCGACGCGGGTGAAGTGACCATCCGGGTGGCGCATTCGAGCGTCAATTACAAGGATGCGCTGGCCGCCACCGGCAAGGGCAAGATCATCCGCCGCTTTCCCTGCGTCGGCGGCATCGACCTCGCCGGCACCGTCATCGCCAGCGCCGATCCGCGCTTTGCTCCCGGCGATCCGGTGATCGCCACCAGTTTCGACATCGGCGTCGCCCACCACGGCGGCTATGCCGAGATCGCCCGCGTGCCGGGCGACTGGGTGGTGCCGTTGCCGGCCGGCATGACGCTGTTCGAGGCGATGGCCCTCGGTACCGCCGGCTTTACCGCGGCGCTCGGCATCGTCCGGATGGAAGAGAACGGCCTGCGGCCCGACAAGGGGCCGGTGATCGTCACTGGTTCCACTGGCGGCGTCGGCAGCCTGGCGGTCGACATGCTGGCCAATCGCGGCTATCGCGTCGTGGCGCTGACCGGCAAGGCCAGCGAGGCCGATTATTTGCGCAGTCTCGGCGCGGCCGAGGTGATGCTGCGCCAGGACCTCGACCTGAGCAAGATCCGGCCGCTCGATCGCGCGCGCTGGGCCGGCGCCGTGGACAACCTGGGCGGCGACGTGCTGGCCTGGATCGCCAGCACCATGGAGCAGGGCGGCACCATCGCCAGCATCGGCCTGGCGGCCAGCATGTCCCTGAACACCACGGTGGCACCGTTCATCCTGCGCGGCGTGTCGCTGCTCGGCGTCGATTCCGGCTATATCCGCGAACCGTATCGCCAGGGCGTCTGGCAGCGCCTGGCCGGTGACCTGCGGCCGCCGCATCTGGCGGCCATGACGCGGCGCATCGCCTTCGATCGCCTGCCGGCCACCTTCGACGAATACATCGCCGGCCAGGCCAAGGGCCGGGTCGTGGTCGATGTCGCCGGGAGCTGACGTGGCTGAGCTGCCGCGCATCCTGGTGGTGGACGACTCGCGCGTCGTCCGCGTCTCCCTGGTCCAGCACCTGAAGAAGAACTACGACGTGCGCGAGGAGGGCGACGGCGATGCCGCATGGCAGACGCTGGTGCTCGATCATTCGATCAAGGCGGTGATTTCCGACTTGCAGATGCCGAAGCTGAACGGCTACGAGTTGCTGGAGCGGGTGCGCTCCTCGAAGCTGCGCCGGCTGCAGTTGCTGCCCTTCATCCTGCTTTCCGGCGAGGAAAGCGAGGAGGAACGGCTGAAGGCGCAGGCGCTCGGCGTCTCGGATTTCGTCACCAAGGGGGCGGGCAACGCCGAGCTGCTGACCCGGCTGAAGAACCTGCTGGCCCTGTCCGAGGCCCACGAGAACCTGGAGAGCGGGCGCGAGCAGATGGTCCAGGATCCGCGTACCGGCCTGTTTACGCGCAAGTACCTGGAAATGCAGACGGCGCAGGCGCTGTCGCACTCGGCCCGGCACGGCGTCGAAACCAGCGTCATGGTGCTCGGCTTCGACGGTTTCGCCGCCCTGGGCCAGCGCCTCGGCGTGCCGGTGGCGACCGAGGTGGCCAACCGCTTCGCCAGGATGCTGGCCGGCAAGGTCCGCCAGGAAGACAGCCTGGGCCATTTCGGCGAAGGCCAGTTCGCCATCGTCTCACCGGGAACCGCCGGCAACTACTGCTGCACCTTTGCCGAACGGGTGCGCGAGGCGGTCGAAGTCGCCCGCTTGTCGGTCGGCGGCCAGACCGTCGCCGTCACCGTCAGCATCGGTGTCGCCAGCATGCCGGGCGATCCGGTCGAGTCGGCGGCAGCGCTGCTCGATCTGGCCGGCCAGCGGATGCAGCAGGCCATGGACGCCGGCGGCAACCGGACCGAATCCGGCGGCGCGCGCCCGGCGACGCGGCCGATTTCGCTCAACCACGCGCTGGAACTGCTAGCCGCCCAGCGCGCCGAGCCGGTGCGGCCGCATGCCGAAAGCCTGGCGCGGCAGCTGTTGCCGCTGCTGCGCCTGATCGACGAGGAATTGGGGTTGGCTCTGCCGCTGGCAGAGCTCGAACGCCGCTTGAGTGAACGGAATTCCGCAAAAAAATAGTCCGTTCAGTGTTTGTGTAGTGCAGGAAAAACCTAAATAGAGGGAGCCCTATGGCGACGTACAAGGAGTTTCACCAGTATTCCATCGACAAGCCCGACGAGTTCTGGACCGAACAGGCCCAGCTGATCGACTGGAAAGAGCCGTTCACGCAGGTTTGCGATTACTCGAAGCCGCCGTTCGTGAAATGGTTCGTCGGTGGCAAGACCAACCTCTGCCACAACGCCGTTGACCGTCACGCCGCCAAGCGGCCGAACGACCGCGCGCTGATCTACATTTCCACGGAAACCAACGAGGAGAAGGTGTACTCCTTCGCCGAGCTGCAGCGCGAAGTCGAGCGCATGGCCGCCATCTACCAGAATCTCGGCGTCAAGAAGGGCGACCGCGTCCTGATCTACATGCCGATGATCGCCCAGGCCTGCTTCGCCATCCTCGCCTGCGCCCGCATCGGCGCCATCCACTCGGTGGTGTTCGGCGGCTTCGCTTCCGGCTCGCTGGCCACCCGCATCGACGACGCCAAGCCGGTGCTGATTGTTTCTTCCGACGCCGGCATGCGCGGCGGCAAGGCCGTGCCCTACAAGCACCTGCTCGACGAAGCCATCAACCTGGCCGAAAACAAACCGGCCAAGGTGCTGATGATCGACCGCGGCCTCGATAAGGCCTACAACAAGGTCGCCGGCCGCGACGTCGATTACGCGACGCTGCGCGAACAGTTCATCGACGCTCAGGTGCCGTGCGAATGGATCGAGTCCTCCGATCCG
>DASUZG010000003.1:0-4509 GCA_036376995.1 Azonexus sp.
GACGCCCGGGCGCGGCGGATTGACCACGCCGTGCCAGACGGTGGCCATGCTGCCGACGATGGTGGCGCCGACCAGGGTCAGCACGAAGGGGCCGGTGGCGGTCTCGAAGACGCAGACGACACGCTCGTTCCTGGCGAACAGGCCGGGCACGCCGCGTGCCGTGGTCGGATTGACCGAGAACAGGGCGCCGGGCAGGTAGATCATGCGCGTCAGCTTGCCGTCGCAGGGCATGTGGATGCGGTGGTAGTCGCGCGGGCTGAGATACAGCGTGGCGAAGCTGCCGTTCTCGAACTGCGCGGCCAGTTTGCGGTCGCCGCCGACCAGGGCGGTGGTCGAGTAGCTGTGGCCCTTGGCCTGGAAAATCTGGTCGCGGGCGATGGCGCCGAACTGGCTGATCGCACCATCCACCGGGCACAGGAAGTCGGCGGCGGCGATGGGCCGGGCACCGTCCTTGAGCGGCCGCGTGAAGAATTCGTTGAAGCTCTTGTAGCTTGCGATATCCGGGTTGACCGCCTCGTCCATATTGACGCCGTAGCGGCCGACGAACCAGCGGATGACGCGGGTCGTCAGGCTGCCCGCCTCGGCGCTGGCGAGCTTGCCGGCGAGCACGGTCAGCGCCTGTTTGGGCAGCAGGTATTGGGGCAGGACGGCGAGACGATCGGACACGGGCGGGTCAATGCAAAAAAAGGACCGCCGATTATACGGGCTCGCTGGGCGTGTCGACGCTCTCGCTGCGCGTGCCGCTGTCATCGGCCCACCGTGCCCGGCGCCATTTTTCGCGCTCGCCGTTGGCGCAGAAGGTCCAGGCGACGAAGCGGCTCTGCTTCTGGCCCTGGGCCATCGGGATGATGCGCGACTCGACGACGCGGGCCTTCTTGAGCGCCGCCTCGATGTGCGGCAGGTTATCCGCCTGCGACACCAGACTGGTAAACCACAGCACCCGTTTCGGGATCGCCGCGCTCTGCTCGATCATGCTCTTGACGAAGGCGCGCTCGCCGCCGTTGCACCACAACTCGGTGCCGCCGCCACCGAAATTAAGGCGCGGCGCGGTCGCCTTGCCGGCACCCGGCTTGCCGAGGTTGTTCCACTTGCGCTGACTGACGGCCAGCACGTCGTCCGGCGAATTGTGGAAGGGCGGGTTGCACAGGCTGAGTTCGAAGTTTTCGCCGGAGCGCAATAGCCCGGTGAAGATGTTGTCCCATACCGGCTGGTGGCGCAGCTCGACAGCCGCCGCCGCTTCCGGGTTCTTGCCGAGGATCGTTTGGGCATTGGCCAGCGCTGCCTCGTCGATGTCCACGCCGAGGAAATGCCAGCCGTACTCGGCGAAGCCGATCAGCGGATAGACGCAGTTGGCGCCGACGCCGACATCGAGCACGCGCACACCAGCGCCGGTGGGAATGGCCTTCTTGTTGCAAGTGGCCAGCAGGTCGGCGAGATGGTGGATGTAGTCGGCCCGGCCGGGACTCGGCGGGCACAGGTAGCCGGCCGGAATCTCCCAGCCGCGCACACCGTAGTGCAGCGCCAGCAGTGCCCGGTTGAAGGCCTTGACCGCCGCCGGGTTGGCGAAATCGATGCCCGGCGTACCGGCCTTGGTGGTGATCACGTACTTGACCAGCCCCGGCGCGACAGCCGTCAGCGCGGCGAAGTCATAGCCGGCGGCATTCTTGTTGCGCGGGTGCAGGCCGGGTTTCTGGGCGGGGGCGGTCATCTGGATTCCGATCTTGAGCGAAGGGGGCGGAGTATCCCATGGAATCCTCCGGTGTCGGCGCGGTTACGGCGCGTGGGCCCGCATCGTCTCGAGGTTGCGCGTGCAGGTAGCCTTGCTCGCATAGACGAGATATTCGCTGCTGGCGTTGCGGCGGCAGGCGAAGGCCGGGTCGCCCAGGCCGAAGGTGCCGTCCGGCTTGAATTCGCAGGAACGGAATCCCCTGATGACGGTTTCCGTCAGCGCGACACAGCGGGCACTGTCCGGTTTGAGCCAGTCGAAACCATAGGAACCGGCCGCCGGGGTTTCAGCGGCTGCCAGGCCCGCGGTGGCAACGAGGGTGGCGCTGAGGCATAGAGCATGTCGGAGCATACGTGTGCGGCGCCGGCCGATCAGTGCTCGCGCCCGTCGACGCGCGCCTGCATCAGCATCGGGATGGTGCGCCAGGCGAGGATGGCGAAGGCCAGCGACCAGAGGCAGGCCGAGAGGTGGATCCAGC
Source organism: Azonexus sp. (assembly GCA_036376995.1). GTDB lineage: Bacteria > Pseudomonadota > Gammaproteobacteria > Burkholderiales > Rhodocyclaceae > Azonexus. The sequence goes on from DASUZG010000003.1 coordinate 2,205, forward strand.
CCAGGTAGGCGGTCGGGAACACTTGCGGCAGGCCGATGCGGGCGGCCAGCGTGGCCAGCATGAGGTAGAGCACCGTGCGGTCGAGGCCGTCGAATACCACCTTGCGTCCGGTGTGGCCCTTGGAGATGCGGATGATCATGGCCGGGATGACGCAGCCCATGGCGCCGACGGTAAAGAGATGCACCGACACCGTGCCGATCCAGACCAGGTTGGCGAGATGGCCGAGGGCTTCGACCAGCAGCTGGCCGACGATGGCCAGGTAGCCGATGTACATGATGCCGATGTCGATACGGCGAACGGCCAGTTGCGGCTTCCAGAAGCAGAAGCGGATGCCGAGCAGCACCGCCAGGGCCAGTGCGAGGATGGCACCGAGCGGGCGCGGCAGCAGGAATTCGAAGACCAGCGCCAGGCCGAACAGCTTGATCGCCATGTCGAGCTTGGGATGGCGCAGGATTTCGGCCTGGAAGGCGGCCTTCATGAACTGCGTCAGCGTGCGTTCGAGCATGACCAGGAAGGCCAGCCGGAACAGGCCGATGGCCATCACGTAGCCGGCAGTGAAGTCGCCGCCGGCCAGCATCAGGTACTTGGCGATGATGAAGCCGGGCAGCATGATGAAGAAGAAGGCGTTATCGCGGTAGCTGTCGCGGTCGCGGTGGCGGATCAGCGTCCACAGCAGCATGGCGACGATGCTGCCAAGGAACAGGTTGTTGGCCAGCAGGAACAGCGGCAAGGGCCAGTGCCCGCCGAAGCTCATGGCGAAGCGTTCGATGATCCAGGTGCCGGCCAGCACCATCAGCGCCGGGCCATGGTAGCCGCGGATGTTGACCCAGTTCTTGGTCGAGGTCAGCAGGAAGCCGCCGAGCACCGCCCAGCCGAAGCCGAAGAACATCTCGTGGGCGTGCCACTGGGTCGCGGTGAAGAAACTGTCGGGCGCGGCCAGCTGGCCGCCGAAGATCAGCGCCCAGACGGGCGGCAGAATCAGGCCGGCGAGGCAGGCGAGGGTGAAGAAGGGGCGAAAGCCGACCAGCCAGAGGGGGTGCGAGGCCAGGCGCATGGTGAACCTTTTGTGGGAATCGTGGATCGAAGTGTGAAGTTTAGCCACACCGGGCAGGCGAAAACTTGATTTATCCCGGGGGCAGCAAGCATCCGGACGGACATTGGCGTAAAATCGCGGGCTTGGCTCGGTCGCCGGGGGTGAAGCGAGCGGGCCGGTTTCCTTAAGGACAATGATGAAGCGTGTGGATGATTTCCGCTTGCGCCTTGGCAAGCACGAACTTGTGCCGATCATGATCGGTGGCATGGGGGTTGATATTTCGACGGCCGATCTGGCGCTGGAAGCGGCCCGTCTCGGTGGCGTCGGCCATATCTCGGATGCGATGATCAATACCGTGTCCGACCGGCGCTACGAGACCAAGCACGTCAAGGAAAAGCTGGCGCTCTACAAGTACAACGTGCTGAACGAGGACAAGTCCTCGGTCAAGTTCGACCTCGGCCGCCTGGAAGAGGCGACCCGCCTGCACGTCGAGGCGACGATGCAGCGCAAGCGCGGCGACGGCCTGGTGTTCATCAACTGCATGGAAAAGCTGACCATGAACGCCCCGCGCGAGACCCTCAAGGTCCGCATGTCGGCGGCGCTCGATGCCGGTATCGAAGGCATCACGCTGGCGGCCGGCCTGCACCTGGGTTCCTTCGGCCTGATCGAGGACCACCCGCGCTTCCGCGACGCCAAGCTCGGCATCATCGTCTCCTCGGTGCGTGCCCTGCAGCTGTTCCTGAAGAAGAGCGCCCGCACCAACCGCCTGCCCGACTACGTCGTCGTCGAAGGGCCGCTGGCCGGCGGCCACCTGGGTTTCGGCATGGACTGGGCGCAGTACGACCTGGCGACGATCGTCGCCGAAGTGCTGCAATACCTGAAGGACGAGAACCTGAATATTCCGGTGATTCCGGCTGGCGGCATCTTTACCGGTACCGACGCGGCGCAGTTCCTCGAAGGCGGCGCCGCCGCCGTGCAGGTCGCCACCCGCTTCACCGTCGCCGAGGAATGCGGCCTTCCAGCCGAAGCCAAGCAGGAATACTTCAAGGCCAACGAAGACGACATCGAGGTCAACCAGATCTCGCCGACCGGCTATCCGATGCGCATGATCAAGTCGAGCCCGGGCATCGGCGATGGCATCCGCCCGAACTGCGAAGCCTACGGCTACCTGCTCGACGCCGCCGGCAAGTGCGCCTACATCACCTCCTACAACCGCGAAGTGGCCGCCCATCCGGGCGCCCGCAAGGTCAAGGTGTGGGACAAGACCTGCCT
>DASUZG010000004.1:0-4157 GCA_036376995.1 Azonexus sp.
GGTCGGCGAGAAGGGGCGGTCCTTGAGGTAATTGATCGTGGTGTCGTCGACGGCGACGAAGCCCATCCGGGCGCCGCCTTCGATGGCCATGTTGCACAGGGTCATGCGCCCTTCCATCGACAGCCCGCGGATCGCGCTGCCGCCGAACTCGATCGCATAACCGGTGCCGCCGGCCGTGCCGATGGTGCCGATGATGGCCAGCGCCACGTCCTTGGCGGTGACGCCCTTGCCGAGCTTGCCTTCGACGGCGAGCAGCATGGTCTTCGACTTCTTCTGCAGCAGGCACTGGGTGGCCAGCACGTGCTCGACTTCCGACGTGCCGATGCCGTGCGCCAGGCAAGCGAAGGCACCGTGCGTCGAGGTATGCGAGTCGCCGCAGACGACGGTCATGCCGGGCAGCGTCGCACCGTTCTCCGGGCCGACAACATGGAGAATGCCCATGCGCGGATCCTTGAACGGGAAATAGGCCAGCGCACCGACTTCGCGGATGTTGGCATCGAGCGTCTCGACCTGCTGGCGCGAGATCGGATCCTTGATCCCCTCGTCCCAGTGATCGGTCGGCGTATTATGGTCCGGCGTCGAGACGATGGAGGACACGCGCCACGGCTTGCGCCCGGCCAGTTTCAGTCCTTCGAAGGCCTGCGGGCTGGTGACTTCGTGCACTAGGTGCCGGTCGATATAGAGAAGGGCCGTGCCGTCAGCCTCCTGATGGACGACATGGTTTTCCCAAAGCTTGTCGTAAAGTGTCTGCGCCATGAAATGCTTCGAAAAAGGCTGTGGAACTACAAATTATCGCACAGGATCGACGTCTTTTTTGCCAGCGCCGCGATCCTCGGCCGGCTCGCGCACCCAGCCCCAAACCAGCCCCAGTCCGAGCAATCCGAACACGGCGCCGAGCGTGAAGGTCCACCCCGCCCCCCAGGTTTCCCAAGTCCGGCCGCTGATCAACGCCCCGACCAGACCGCCGGCCCCGAACGACAGGCTCGAATACAGTGCTTGCCCGCGCCCTTGGGCACGCCCCGGAAACCAGGCATTGACGGCGGCGATGGCCGAGGCGTGGTAGGCACCGAAAGTCAGGCCGTGCAGCAACTGCACCAGCACCATCACCGCCACCCACTCGACACCCCAGCCCATCAGCAGAAAACGCACCACGGCTGCGGCGAAACAGGCCAGCAGGATGGCGCGCAGCGAGAAACGGCGTGCCAGGTCGGCCATCCAGACAAAAACACCGATTTCCGCCAGCACGCCGAGCGACCACAGCAGGCCGACCTCGGTCTTGCTGTAGCCGTGCCCGGCCAGGTGAATCGAGTAGAAGACATAGAACGCGCCGTGTGCCGCCGACATCGCGAAACAGGCGGCCATCAGCGCGGCCACGCGCGGCTGGCGCAGGATGCCGGCAATCGGCGGCACCGCACGCCCGCGCGGCAGCTCGGCCGCTTCCGGCAACAGCAGACTGAGCACCAGAATACCGAACAGCACGCCCCAGCACACCCACAGCACCCCGCCCGGCGGCACCCGGTCGAGCAACGCGCCGGTGCCCATCACCGCGACGATGAAGCCGACCGAGCCCCACAGGCGGATGCGGCTGTAGCCCCCTCGCCGCTCGCGCAGATGGTCGAAGGTCAGCATTTCGACGAGCGGTAGCGCGGCGCTCCAGAAAAAGGCCAGCAGCGCCATCGCCACCAGCATGCCGGGCAGCCGCTCAAGCCAGAAAAAGGCGGTGAAGCCGGCCAGTGCGATGGCGCCGGCCAGACAGATGATGCGGGTGCGGTGACCGAAGCGGTCGGCCAGCCAGCCCCAGATGTTGGGGCCGACCATGCGCATCAGCTGCATCTGGGACATCAGGAGGCCGATATCCCAGGCCGAGAAATGCAGGGATTGGAGATACAGCCCGAAATAGGGCGAGAAGGCGCCGATGAAGGCGAAATAGAAAAAGTAATAGCCCGAGAGGCGCCAATAGGGCAAGACATGCATCCGGCGATTCTACCGGATGCGCCCCCTCGGGCGGGCCGCGCTTAGCGGGCGGCCTGCTGGCCGGCGCGGAAGGCCAGCATCAGGTGATAGAGCTCGTCCTTCAGGCGGACCCGCTGCTTCTTCATGTCCTCGAAGGTGAAATCGGCAACCGGCATATCGTGCTCCTGGAGGTCCTCGACCTTGCCCGTGAGCCGGTTATAGCTCGCATAGAGCCGGGAAAAATGCGCATTGCCGGCCTTGAGGACGTCGATGGCATCCTTCATTTCGGGGAATTCCTGATAAAGATCGTGGTGTTCGACTTGCATCCTGCCTCCCTCGCTCGTCAACTCCGCCCGGACGGCGGCATGTCAAGAATTCTACGCCGATGCTCCCGGAATGCGCGGCGTCGCGCAGACGACGTCACCGCACTGGGCGCGATGGCGCAGCGCATGATCGATCAGGACCAGTGCCAGCATCGCCTCGGCGATCGGCGTTGCACGGATGCCGACACAGGGATCGTGCCGCCCTTCGGTCGCCACCTCGACCGGCTGCCCGGCGACATCGACCGAGCGGCGCGCCTGGGCGATCGAGGCAGTCGGCTTGATGGCCATGTTGACGACGATCTCCTGGCCGGAGGAAATCCCGCCCAAAATGCCGCCGGCGTGGTTGCTGAGGAAGCCCTGCGGCGTCATCTCGTCGCCGTGCTCGCTGCCGCGCTGGGCGACCGAAGCGAAGCCGGCGCCGATTTCGACCCCCTTGACCGCATTGATGCCCATCATCGCGTAGGCGATCTCGGCGTCCAGCCGATCGTAGACCGGCTCGCCCCAGCCCGGCGGCACGCCGGTGGCGGTGACGGTGATGCGGGCGCCGACCGAATCGAGCGACTTGCGCAACTGGTCCATGTACGCCTCGAGCTGCGGCACGATGCCGGCATTGGGTGCGAAGAAGGCATTGCCGGCGATCTCGTCGGCCGACACGAAGGGAATCTCGATCGGCCCGAGCGCACTCATCCAACCGCGGATTTCGACGCCGTAGCGCTGGCGCAGCCACTTGCGGGCAATCGCCCCGGCCGCCACGCGCACCGCAGTCTCGCGCGCCGACGAGCGGCCGCCGCCGCGGTAGTCGCGAAAACCGTATTTCTGGGTGTAGGTGTAGTCGGCATGGCCGGGCCGGAAGGTGGCGGCGATATTGCCGTAATCCTTGCTGCGTTGATCCTGGTTGCGGATCAGCAAGGCGATCGGCGTACCGGTGGTCCGCCCTTCGAACACACCAGAGAGGATCTCCACCGTGTCCGGTTCGCGGCGTTGCGTCACATGCCGCGAGGTGCCCGGCTTGCGCCGGTCCAGTTCAGCCTGGATGTCGGCCTCGCAGATTTCCAGTCCCGGCGGACAGCCATCGACGACACAGCCAATCGCCGGACCGTGCGATTCGCCAAAAGAAGTTACGGTGAACAGGGTGCCAAAAGTATTGCCGGACATGGGAAGCGGAGAACGGATGGGGAGCGCCTAGTCTAGCATGCCGGCCATGCGGCCTTCCGGCAGGCGCCCCGCACCGGTTCAGGCCTTGGCTTCGTCCGGCCAGTTCTTGATGTAGCTCTTCAGCATCCGGTTTTCGAAACTTTGCTCTTCGAGCACTGCCTTGGCCACATCGAGGAAGGAGATCACGCCGAGCAGGGTTCCCTCATCGAGCACCGGCAGATAGCGCGAATGCTTGTCGATCATCAGGCGCCGCAGATCGTTGGCTTCCATGTCGGGGAAGGCCGTCACCGGATCGGCCACCATGACGTCGCCGACGGCCAGGCCGTCGAGGCGCGAACCGTGCGCCCGGAGCGCCTGCATCACTTCGCGGAAGGTCAGCATGCCGACCATCTTGCCGCCCTCCATGACCACCAGGGAACCAACGTCAAACTCGGCCATCGTATCGACAGCCACCGCCAGAGACTGTTGCGGCGTGGTCGTATAGAGCGTTCCACCCTTGAGACGAATGATTTCCCTAACCTGCATTTTTCCGACCCTCGCGTTGCGTTCGACGTAGCCGATCTTAGAACATCCGCCCGCTTTCGCAAAGGCTGCCGCCAGTTGACGAGCCCCTTCGACCATCATTCCGAGCGACTGCCGGCCGCAAAAAAATATGGCATTTGCACTTGCGTAACGTCATAACCAACTATACACTTCGTTATATAACCTAAGTCATATATCGCTAGG
>DASUZG010000005.1:0-2126 GCA_036376995.1 Azonexus sp.
CCACTTCTGCTCGATGTGCGGCCCGCATTTCTGCTCGATGAAGATCACCCAGGACGTGCGCGACTTCGCCGCGGCCCAGGGCATCGGCGAGAGCGAGGCGCTGACGCAGGGAATGGAGGCCAAGGCGGTCGAATTCGTGAACACTGGCGCCGAGATCTACCACAAGGTCTGACACTGGGGGGGCTGCATGGGAACGGGGCTCTGGCAGCCCCGTTTTTTATGCCCGGTAACCGCATTTACGTTCATTTACAGCCCGGAAACCCCCATTTACGGGCACCGGAGGGATCATTCTTCCATCGCCAGCCCACCCGGGCCGGCCCGTCCGAAAAGAGGAACCATCATGAAGACGATCTCCCATCTGTATCTGAAGCGTTTCGTCGCCGCCGCCTCCGTGGCGCTGGCCGTCCCCCTGACCGCCTCGGCCATGTCCGGCCAGAAGGGCATGATGCACGGCGGCTGCGACGGCATGGGGGCCAAGGCCGGCTTCGGCCATCACGGCATGGGGGGCGACGGCCTGCCGCGCCATCTGCACCGTCTCGACCTGAGCGAAGCGCAGCGCGACCGCATCTTCGACATCATGCATGCCCAGGCCCCCGCCCAGCGCAATGCCATGAAGGCCATGCACAAGGCCCAGAACGATCTGCGCGACCTGACCGCGGCGCCGGACTTCAGCGAAGCCAAGGCCAGGGAACTGGCCGATGCGGCGGCTGCCGCCATGGGCCAGATGGCGCTCACCCGTGCCAAGACCGAGCGCCAGGTCTATGACGTGCTGACGCCGGAACAGCGCAAGCAGCTGGCCGACATGAAGACCGAGCATCCGCGGCGCCATGGCGACGGCCCGCGCGGCCCGGCCGGCGACGCTCCGCGGCCGATGCGCGGCGCCTGAGGCGCCTGACCGGCCCGCCGGCCGGACCTTGGCCACCGCCGGAGCCGGCGGTGGCGAGGTCCCGTTCGCCGGGTGGCGTGCGGGCGCCCGGCCGTCGCTTCTGCGACAATGGCGCGATGCCTGAGGCTGTTTCCCCCTTGTCCTGTCGCGCCGGTTGCGGCGCCTGCTGCATCGCCCCGTCCATCTCCTCGCTGGCCAAGCCGGCCGGCGTGCCCTGTCCGCATCTGGACGCTGGACTGCGCTGCCGTCTGTTCGGCCGGCCGGAACGCCCGGCCTGCTGTGGCGGCCTGCAACCCTCTGCCGAGATGTGCGGCGAGTCGCGCGAGCAGGCGCTGGTCTGGCTGGCCGCGCTGGAGGCGGCGACCCGCCCGGGAGGGTAAAATGCGCGCTCTTGTCATCGAGCGCCCCGCATGGACCCGATTCTTCTCCTGAAAGCCCTGATGCTCGGCATCGTCGAAGGGCTCACCGAATTCCTGCCGGTATCGTCGACCGGCCACCTGATCATCGTCGGCAGCCTGCTCGACTACACCGACGAGCAGAGCAAGGTGTTCAAGATCGTCATCCAGCTGGGCGCCATCCTCGCCGTCTGCTGGGATTTCCGCGAACGCATCGGCAAGGCCCTCGGCGGCCTTGCGTCCGACCCGGTGCAGCAGCGCTTCGCCAGCCTGCTGGTAATCGGGTTTCTGCCGGCCGCCGTGCTCGGCGTGCTGTTCCACAGCACCATCAAGGCCCATCTGTTCAATCCGCTGACCGTGGCCGGGGCCTTGATCGGCGGCGGCCTGCTGATTCTTTACATCGAGCGCAAGGCTTATCACCCGCGCGTCGCCAGCATCGACGGGATGCGCTGGACGGATGCGCTGAAGGTCGGCTTCGCCCAGGCCGTGGCGATGTTCCCGGGCGTTTCGCGCTCCGGGGCGACGATCATGGGCGGCATGATCTTCGGCCTGTCGCGCAAGACGGCGACCGAGTTTTCCTTCTTCCTGGCCATTCCGACCATGTTCGCAGCGACGCTGTACGACGTCTACAAGAACTGGCAATTGCTGCATACCGGGGACCTGCCGGTATTCGCCGTCGGTTTCGTCGCCTCCTTCGTCGCCGCCATGCTGACCGTCAAGGCCCTGTTGAACTACGTGTCGAACCACGATTTCACGCTGTTCGCCTGGTATCGCATCGCCTTCGGCATCGTCGTGCTGCTCAGTGCGCATTTCGGCTGGGTCGAATGGGCGGCCTGATCCTCTAC
>DASUZG010000006.1:0-15482 GCA_036376995.1 Azonexus sp.
GATTTCCGGGTTCCAGCGCCCGACCGCCCACTCCGGCGCGGTGACCAGGCTCAGGGTGTCGATGCCCGGCTCGCTGCAGCAGTACTCGATGAGCTTGAGCAGCAACTGGCTGCCCGGGGCTTCGGCGCGCCAGGCCTCGTCGTAGGCGATCTTCTGGACCGCCAGCGTGGGGCCGGCGAACAGGCAGAACTGGGCGGCGATGGCGATCCCGTCCACCTTGAGCAGGGCGATCAGGCAGGCATTGGCGGCGGCGAAGCGTCGCTTCAGTTCGCTGTAGAAGCCAAACAGGTGCGAATGCAGGCGAATGGCGGTGGCCCGGCCGGCGGGGCCTTTCCAGCCCGAGGCTTCGAGACGCAGGAAATCGGCGAAGGCCGCCTCCAGCTCGGGGCCGCTGCGGACGAAGCTCAGGCTGACGGCGCCCCGGCGCGCCAGCACGCGGCCCTGGCGGCGCAGGTTGCGCTTGAACGGGCCGCTGCAGTTGGCCAGCGCCGTGGCCAGATCGCTGCAGCGGAAATGCATGCTCAGCCCGGTGCGCTCGAGATGCGTGCCGAGGGCGGGCGCGGCGCGGAGGCTGCGGACGGCCGGCGAATCGTCGAGCAGGTTGGGCAGGTGCAGGGCATCCCACGGCTGGCTGGTGTGCCGGCCGAGGACGCCGACGACCCGCCGGCACAGCTCGCTGCCCGGCCATTCGGGCGCCAGCAGCGGCTCGCTCAGGTTGAGATGGGGATGGGTGGGCAGTTCCCAGAGCCACAGGCGGATGCCGCCGACCGAACGGCGCACGCGGCGCAGCGGGAAGATCGCGATCGCCTGGCCGTGGACGAACAGGCTGACGTAGTGGATGGCCCGGGAATCGCCGGCCAGGTGCTGCAGGTAGGCCATCTGCCACTCGAAGGCGTGGACGAAGCGCATCGGCGCCGCGCGCGCGGCCAGGGCACGCCAGTGCGGCTCGAGAAACAGCAGTTCGGCGATGCCCCGGCCGATCCGTTCCTCGATCCGGCCGCTCCATGGCAGGCTGCGCCGGGCCGGCGGGCGCAGCTCGTCGTAGAGCAGGGTTCCATCGCCGCGCGCTTCAAAGCCACTGTTCATCGTCGCCCCGCTCTTTGCCGGTCCCGCCCGGCCGTTCGCGGGGGGTCACGGTCAGCCTAGACGCGTTCTGTTGAGCTATGACATGTGGGCATATGGTCCGAATGGCTGCGTTGCCTGCCGGAAAAAGACGAAAGCCCCGCACGGGGGGAGCACGGGGCTTTCGCGACGGCAATCCCGAGGGAGAGAAGGATTGCCGTCCAAGCTGACGGGAGATCAACTGTGGATTCACGATAAAGGGCCGTTTTCGCCAACTCAAGTAACGGATTGCGACAGAATGTGCCCGAATGTTCGGCTTCGGCCGGGGCTTCGCCTCAGCTGAAGCGCTGTGCCGGATCGAACAGGTCGTCGGGCAGCGCCATGCCCTGGCTGGCCAGCAGCCCGGCGAAGCGGGGCCGCACGCCGGTGGCGGCGGAGTAGCCGTGCACGGTGCCGTCTGCCCCAATGGCGGTCTGCTGGAAGCGGAAAATTTCCTGGCGCTCGATCTCCCCGTTGCCGATGCCGGTCACCTCCTGCAGGCTGAGCACCTTGCGCTGCCCGTCGATCAGGCGGGCGACATGGACCAGCACCGGCATGGCCGCGGCGATCTGGCGGCGGGCGGCCTGCGGCGGCAGATCATGGCTGGCCATGCCGATCATGTTTTCCAGCCGTTCCAGCGCTTCCTGCGGCGAGCCGGCCCGCAGGGCGGCCAGCGAACCGGCCTGGCCGGCGCTCATCGCCTGCAGCAGGTCGAGGCTCTCGCCGCCGTGCAGTTCGCCCACCACCAGGCGCTGCGGCCGCAGGCGCAGGGCGTTGCGCAGCAGGACGTGCGGGCCGATTTCGCCGTGCCCGGCGCTGTCTGGCGGCCGGGTTTCCAGGCGCACCAGCTGCGGTTGGCGCAAGCGCAGTTCGGCGGCTTCCTCGATGGTGACGATCCGCTCGCCCGGGGCGATGGCGGCGGCCAGCGCGTTGAGCAGGGTGGTCTTGCCGCTGTCGCCGGGGCCGCAGACCAGGATATTGGCCCGGGCGCGGACCAGGCCTTCGAGCAGCAGCGCCATCGCCGGCGACAGGCTGCGGTAGTGCTCGACCAGTTCGCGCATCTGCAGCGGCGCCGTGCCGCGGCGGATCGACAGCAGCGGGCCGTCGACCGCCACCGGCGGGATGATGGCCTGGACCACCGAGCCGTCGGGCAGGCGGGCTTCCGCCATCGGGTGCTGCTCGTCGATGCGCCGCCCGGTGCTGCCGATGATCTTGTCGACGACGTGCATCAGGTGCCGGCGGTCGGCGAAGGCGATGCCGCTGTCTTCGAAGCGGCCGGCGCGCTCGATCTGGATCGGGCGGCAGCCGTTGACCAGGATGCCGGATATGCCGGGATCGGCGAGCAGCAGTTCGAGCGGGCCGAGGCCGAGCATTTCGTCCTGCATGTCGCGGATCAGCAGGCGGTGTTCGTTGTCGTTGATGACCAGCGATTCGTTGGCGACGATGCGCTCGACCAGCGCCGCGATTTCCACTTTCACCCGTTCCGGATCGAGCGCATCGAGCGAGGCGGGATCGATGTGTTCCAGGAGCCGGCGACGGATGCGCGCCCGCAGGTCGCTGGCGGCCGCGCCCGGCGCGGCGCCGGCGGGCGACGAGACGGGCTGGCGGGTGGGGCGGTCGCGCAGGAGCATGGCCATGTCCTCCGGTAACGGGTCGGGCCGGCTCAGGGCGCGTGCTTGCCGGCCAGCATGCCCTGGGCGAATTCGAGCAGTTCCTCGGGGCCGGGCTCGCCCCAGGTTTCCTGCGCCAGCCAGCGGAAGAAGGCGGCCTGGGCCAGCTTCGTCGCCTTGGCCCCGAGGCGCAGCGGTGCCGCGCTCTGGCCGGCGTTGTAGCGCTCGACCAGCAGCAGTTGGTCGCCGGCATCGAGTTCGCGGAAGTAGTGGTCGGCCTGGACGAGCTGCTGTGCCGCGTAGATTTCCTTGATGTCGATCGGCCGTGCCGGACTGGCCGCTGCCGGTGGTGACGCGTTCTTGCTGTCGGCCCCGTAGCGGTGGTTCAGGGCCTGGCGGAAATAGGCGGCCGGATTGGTCAGGCGCGGCAGGCTGGCTTCGGCCATGCGCCGCCGGGTGTAGTCGAGCGCTTCGCGGCACTGCTCCGCCGGGTGCGTGGCGAGCAGGCGGCGGGCTTCCGACTGCGGCACGCCGAGGGCGACGATGTCGAGCAGGACCTCCTTCTGCCCGCTGTCGGGCAGGGCCGAATCGGGGCCGGCCTTGCGGTCGACGTCGAAGCGGATGGTGGCGACGCGCTTGCCGATCTTCTCCTCGACCAGGCCGATGGTGTGGTTCGATTCGGAATTGATCTCGGCGACCGCCGGATTGACCACTTTCGACTTGAAATACTTGTATTCGAGATAGGTCGAGTTCTCCTGCGACTCGCCGAGCACGATGTCGCGGAAGACCTGCCATTCGACTTCGGCGGTCTTGCCGATGCGCTCGAAGCGCACGCAGAACTCCCAGATGGCCAGCGACGAGGCGCGGCGGAAGCGGCGCACGACGTTCATGTCGATCAGCGCGTAGATCTCCGGGTTGATCATGCGCTCGCGCATCTGCGAGCTGATCTGGTAGCGCACCGCGTCGTTGCGGATCTCGATTTCCGGGAACAGCACCGACGCCTTCCACTGCACGCGCTTGTCGGCCGGAGCGATGACGTCCCATTCGAAGACGACGCGCATCAGGGCCTCGGCCGATTCCTTCAGGTACTGCCGGTTGTTGGAATTGAAGCCGATGTTGGCGGCCAGCTTCTTGATGCTCAGCTCCCACCAGCCATCGTTGTCCGGCTGGCTCTCGATGGCGTGCTTGAGCCAGGCATTGCCGATCTTGCGATGGAGCAGGCTGAGCGGCGACTTGGGCTGGCTATGCACGACCTGGACGGCCTTGCGGAAGGCGTCCGGCGTCTCGCGCGTGGCGAACAGCGAGAGCTGTCCCTGGGATACGAAGCGTTGTCTGGGCATCGGCATCGGTTTGGGGTTGCCGGAACAAATCAGCGGTGGGTACCCGTTGTGTCCTTTATGAATCCACTTTGCTGTTTACACAGCTTTAGCGGCGGCAATTGCCGGTCGGGACAAGGCTTGGCGGGATTCCAGGTGGCTGGCTATGGGCGTTCCGGTGATTCTCCGTGGGGGTTGGGGTGGTCGGATATGGCTTTGAGGTTGCCATTCGTGGGGGCTGGGGTGCTGGGATATGGTCGTTCAGGTGATGTTTTGTGGGAGCGGGCGGCTTCGGTTGGGCCACGTTGCCATTTATGGGATGAAAAGGATGATGCGCGGGACAGATTCGGGCGGAATGGCCGGAAAAATGCCCGAATGTGGCTCATGCACCGGTGTTTTGACCGTGCGGCTCCCATGGATGGTGACGTATCCCGGCAGACGGCCGAGCGGGTTCGGCCATGGGGCGGCAGAAGGCTATTGTCGGGATTCCGGCGGAATGAATCTGTCGGTGCCGCGCCTGAAGCGCACCGGATTTCCGGCCGCGGCCGGAAATCGTTTTCCTACAGCCGGGGCGGCCTGGCGGCGGCCCCGGCGGGCGCTCAGAAGCGCAGCGTGAGCGAGAGGCCGGCGATGTTGCCGTGGAAGGAGAGGTTGTCGATGTTGCTGTCGCGTTCCTCGCGGGTCACGTGGGCGCTGACGTCGATGCTCGGCTGCGGTTGCCACAGCAGGTTGAGCTGCGCCGCGCGCACCGTGTCCTCGCGCTGCTCCACGGTGGGCTGGACCGGCCCGCGGAAGTCGCGCTTGCCGTAATCGAGCTTGAGGCGCAGCGTGGTCTTGCTGCTGATCAGCCAGGCCGGCACGAAGCTGACGTAGTCGTAGACGTAGTAGCTGCTGGCGTCGTTCTGGTAGGAGTACAGGTCGCGGCCGGTGGCCAGCGTGAATTGCAGCTTGCCGGTCGGTTCCCAGAGGTAGGCCAGGCGGCCGACCGTGCCGGAAAAGTCGCGCTGCCCGTAGTGCTCGTGCTGGCGGTCGAGGTAGCCGATCCGGGCGTCGAACGAGGAATGGCCGGTGATCTTCCAGTGCCCGCGCAGCTCGGTCTCGCTCTGGTCGTAGCCGGTGTCGAGGAGGCTGCCGTCGCCCAGGGTGCGGCCGCTGTAGTCGCCGCGCGATTCGCGCTGGACCAGCGCCAGCGAGTTGTCGGCGGCGGTGACGTAGCGGACGCCGGCCTCGACGCTGTCCTGGACGTAGTTGCCGACTTCGGTGAAGCCGCCGCTGTTGTCGAGGCGCGTCTGGATCACGCCGCCGATCAGGTGCCAGGCGCCGCCCGCCGCCCAGTCGGCCATGGCGCGCCGGACCTCGGTGGTCTGGATGTTGCGCCGGCTGCGGCCGGTGAAGTCGGAGAAGTTGGTCGGCAGCTCGACGCGGTCGGCATAGACGATGCCGGTCAGCCGGGGCGTCAGCGACCACAGCCAGGCGGCGCGGTAGTCGACGGCGGTGAAACTGAGGAAGTCGTACTCCTGGTACTCGTAGCGCGTCGTGGTCAGGTCGACCTGGAAGCGCTGCAGGGAATAGGTCTTGTCGAAGCGGACGCCGGCGAAGGCCGTGTAGAGATAATCCGAACGCGAGCTCTTGCCGGCGACGGGCACCGCGCTGTTGGAGGACAGGCGGAACAGGTTGTCGTCGTAGGTGATCGAGGTGCCGGCGACGAGATTGAAGGCGTCCTCGGGGCCGGCCTGGACACCGGCCGACGCGGTGCAGGCGATGGCCAGGGCGGCTGCGGCACGTAACCCGGGGCGCTTCGCGATAAATGCCATATTGATATTACGCATTGGTTTCGTATTTCATCATGTGTTGTGAAAGGCAATGGAAGCGGCCATCGAATAATCGATTGGTGAATCGGCGCGGACCGGTTATTTTCAATAATAACATCATCTTATTTCAGCAGTCAGCGTTATTCCCGCGAACAATATATGCTGCCAATATTGCGTGTCGGAAATATGTCGCCGGTTTTTAAATTAACCAAATTATTTGTAGGAATGTTCTGTCATTCATCGACGCGTCTTCTGACAGCGAAAATCCAAATGGCTGATAGGTTTGCCATGGGGCGTTCCCTACAATGAAGTTGCCGGCCGTAATGTCTTGATTTTGTGGCTTGTCGGCAACACGACGATATTTGATGGCAAATGTCCGATTCCCATGATTGCCGATGCGGCAGCGTGGTCCAACTTTTTTGGGAGGTAACCGAAATGCTGCAGTTCGAACAATTGAATGCGCTCTCCGAATCCAGCCGCAATGCAAGCCGCCAGCTGACCCAGACCACGCTCGAAGGCCAGGAAAAACTGGTCCGCGTGAACATTGATGCCATGCAGGAATTCATCAAGGCCGGCGGCGAGCAGATCAAGGAATCCTATTCCGACATCGCCCTGATCGATCCGACCCGGGTCTGGCCGCAGGTGATGATCGGCAATATCCAGCGCGGCACCGCGCTGAACCTGAGCCTGATCGAAATCACCCGGCGCATGCAGCAGGAACTGACCTGCGTGGTCGAGGACAACCTGCGGGCGCTGCGTGACGGCACTATCGAGGCTGCTGCCGGCCTGGGCGCCGTGGGCGATGCGAAGAAAGCGGATGAATAAGGGAATCTGACGATTTCCGGGAAGCGATCCAGTGGCGCGATCGCCGGCGGCCTGCCGGCGGTCGCTGTCGGCGTGTCGCCTGCCTGTACCTGTGCCACGGAAAAACCATGCTGAAAATACTCCTAGCAGATGATCACGCGGTAGTCCGGGGAGGAATCCGGAAGTTTCTCGAAGCAACCAACGATATCGAGATCGTTGCCGAAGTCGCCACCGGCGAGGAAACCCTCGCCGAAGTCAGGAAGAACGAGCTCGACGTCCTGCTGCTCGACATCTCGCTGCCCGACCTCAATGGCCTGGAAGTGCTGAAGCGGGTCAAGCGCGAGCGTCCCTCGCTGCCGGTCCTGGTCTTCAGCATGTATTCCGAGGACGATTTCGCGGTGCCGGCCTACGACGCCGGCGCGGCCGGCTATCTCAGCAAGGACAGTCCGCCGACGCAGATCCTGACCGCCATCCAGACCGTCGCCAGCGGCGCCTCCTACGTCAGCCCGGCGCTGACCGAGCGGCTGCTGGCCGGCACCCTGTCGGGCGGCAAGCGGCATCCGCACGAAGCGCTGTCGCGGCGGGAAATGGAAGTCCTGCTGATGTTGAGCAAGGGTGTCTCGCTGACCAAGATCGGCGAACAGTTGCATCTCAGCGTCAAGACGGTCAGCACCTATCGCGGCCGGGTCCTCGAAAAGCTCAATCTCGTTTCCAACGCCGAGCTGACCCGCTACGTGATGCAGTACAAACTCGGCTGAGCGCAGCGCCCGGGGGACACCCCGGGCCGGCCGCCTACCCGGCCATCGGAAAACGCCGGCGCAAATCGCCGGGGTTTCCGGCAAAGATTGGGCACTGCACCGACAGATGCCGAGCGGCCGAATTCCGACAATACGTCCACCCCAGTTTCGATTCCGAACGCATGTCCGTGATGGAAATCGCGGCCGCGTCGGCGGACGGGAGTTCCAAGGAGCAGAACTCAATGAATCAGTTGGCTGACGTTGTCGATGAGCGGGTCCGGAACGATGACGACGATTGCGTGCTGCAAGGCCCCTGGCCGCAGCGGCGGACCCACCTGCAAGGCAGCTGGCTGCCGCCCTACCGCGCCGGCCAGCCGGCGCTGCGGCGGCATTTCGAGATCATCGCCCGCGCCTTTCGCCTGCCGAGCGGCCGCTGGCCGCAGCGGCGCAAGGATCGCGCGGCGGTCCTGTTCGGCGGGATGGGCGGGACGACGCGGATGGAAACCCGGTTGCTCGAACAGTGCGAGAAACTGCGCCGCCAGGTCGGGGCGGGCCAGGCGCAGTTGCGCCAGGCCGACATCCGGCTGCGCGAGCTGTCGGCGCAGCTGATCGAGGTCCAGGAACAGGAGCGCAAGCGCATCGCCGCCCAGCTGCACGACGGCATCGGCCAGACCCTGAGCGTCATCCGCTTCGGCCTGGAGGATGCCCGCCGCGGCCTGGGCGACGATTCCGCCGGCGATGCGGGGCAGCTGCTCGACCTGCTCAGCGGCAAGATGAAGGGCGCCATCGACGAGGTGCGGCAGATGACCATGGATCTGCGGCCGGCGATTCTCGACGATCTCGGAATCCTGCCCACCATCAACTGGTTCGTCCGCGAATTCCGCGCCGCCTACCCCGGCATCGCGGTGGACCTGGAAATCGGCGTCCGCGAGGCGGATATCCCGGAACGGCTGCGGACCGCGATCTTCCGCATCCTCCAGGACGCCATGCACAGCATCGCGCGCCAGGATGCCCGGGCGGCGATACGGGTTCGCCTGAGCCGCTTCGGCTGCACGCTGGAACTGGCCGTCGAGGATTCGGGGCCGGCCCGGGCCGCCGGACGCCGCTCGGGCGATGCCGGAACGGGACACAGCCCCGGGCCGATCAGCCTGCGCGATCGGGCCAGCAGCTCCGGCGGCGACTACCAGGTGCTGTCCTGGGCCGGCCACGGCGGCCTGATCCGCGTGCGCTGGCCGCTGGCCTGAGACGGGGAGCCGTGCGCATGAAGGATGCGATGCCCCGGAAGTACCGCGTGCTGATCGTCGACGACCATGCGTTGCTGCGCGCCGGCCTGCGCGCCTTGCTGGCCAGCGAGCCGGATCTCGAGGTGGTCGGCGAGGCGGACAACGGCCGCGATGCCATCCGCGATGCCGCTTCGCTGGCGCCCGATCTGGTGCTGATGGACATCACCATGCCCGGCACCAACGGCCTCGAGGCCATCGCCGGCCTGAAGCAGCGCCATCCGGCGGTCCGCGTGCTGGTGCTGACCATCCACAAGACTCACGAGTACATCCAGGAAAGCCTGACGGCCGGCGCCGACGGCTACATCCTCAAGGGTGCCAGCCAGGACGAGCTGCGCCTGGCGGTGCGGACCGTGCTCCAGGGCAAGGTCTATCTGACGCCCGACATCTCGGAGCGGATTGTCGACGGCTACCTGGGCGGCGGCAAGAATGCCGCGCCGAATCCCTCGTGGAACAAGCTGACGCAGCGCGAGCGGCAGGTGCTGAAGCTGATCGCCGAAGGCAATTCCAGCAAGTTGATCGCCGAGTACCTGTGCCTGAGCGTCAAGACGGTCGAGAAGCACCGCTCGAACCTGATGGGCAAGCTCGATATCCACAACGCTTCCCGGCTGACCGGCTTTGCCATCAAGCAGGGACTCCTGGCCGGCTACGGTAGCGAATGAGCCGTCCCGCGTCCGGCGCCGCCGAGGGCGCGCCCAACCACCCGCGCGACAACCAGTTGCTGGCAGCCCTGCCGGCGGCCGGCCTGGAGCGCCTGCTGCCCAGCCTGGAACTGGTCTGGATGCCGCTCGGCAAGGTCCTGCACGAGGCCGGCGACCGTCTGCAGCACGTCTATTTCCCGACCACGGCCATCGTCTCGCTGCTCTACGTCGTCGAGAGCGGCGGCTCGGCGGAAGTGGCGGTGACCGGCAACGACGGCATGATCGGCGTGGCGCTGGTGATGGGCGGCGAAACCATGCCCAACCGCGCCGTCGTGCTCAGCGCCGGCTACGCCTACCGGCTCAACCGGCCGGTGTTTGCCGACGAATTCCGGCGCAGCGGCGGGCGGCGCAGCGGCGCCCTGAGCCAGTTGCTGCTGCGCTACACCCAGGCCCTGGTCACGCAGATGGCGCAGACCGCGGTCTGCAACCGCCACCACTCGGTCAGCCAGCAGTTGTGCCGCTGGCTGCTGCTCAACATCGACCGCTCCACCTCCAACGCCCTGACCATGACCCAGGAGCTGATCGCCAACATGCTCGGCGTGCGCCGCGAAGGGATCACCGAGGCGGCGGGCCGGCTGCAGGCCGCCGGCATCATCCGCTACAACCGCGGCCACATCACCGTGGTCGACCGTGCCGCGCTGGAGCGCCGGGCCTGCGAATGCTACGGCGTGGTGCGCCAGGAATACGACCGCCTGCTGCCGCCGTCCGTCCTCGTGGCAGCCTAGCCGGTCGCACCGGGGCGTTCGCCCTCGGGCACCACGACGCAGTTCTTGCCCTGGTGCTTGGCCTGGTAGCAACCGGCATCGCCGCGCCGGATGAAGGCGGTCAGCTTTTCATAGAGATGGTAATGGGTGACGCCGATGCTCACCGTGGCATGCGTGACGAAATCCGGCCGCGGCGTCAGGCGCGTGGTGGCGAAAGTGGCGCGCAGGCGTTCGGCGACCCGCTTGGCGCTCTCGATGTCGGTATCCGGCATCATCACCGCGAATTCCTCGCCGCCGATGCGGTAGCCGCTGTCGCCCAGGCGCAGGCAGTTGCGGATGACGTCGGCCAGCTGCTGCAGCACGTGGTCGCCTTCGAGGTGGCCGTAGGTGTCGTTGTAGGTCTTGAAGTTGTCGACGTCGAGCATCATCAGCGACAGCGGGTGGTTGTAGCGGATGGCGCGGCCGATCTCACTTTTCAGCTGCTTGTAGAAATGGCGCGAGTTGAACAGGCCGGTCAGGTTGTCGGTGATGCTCAGGTGGCGGTAATGCGCCTCGCTTTTCCTGAGCGTCGTCTCCGCCTGGTGGCGCAGCGTGAAATCCTGCAGGGTTTCGACGGTGCCGATCACGCGGCCCTGCGCATCGCGCAGCGGCGCCGCGGTGAAGTAGATCCAGGCCCCGTTCTCGCCGATCCGGGGAAAGAAGTCCTCGGCCTCGTAGGCGCCGTCGATCAGCGTCGATTTGCGGAACTTGCCTTCGTAATAGCGCCGCAGCTCGTGTTCGCGGGCACCGTCGAGGACCAGGTCGGCCATCAGCGGGCGGGCCTGGGCGTAGAACGGCCGCCAATGGTCGCGGGTGCCCACCACCTGGCTGGCCGCCAGGCCGGTGAGAATCTCGCAGGCCCGGTTCCAGTGCGTGACGGTGTGGTGCTGGTCGATCACGAAGCTGGGCACCGAGCTGCTGTCGACGACCTGCTGCAGGCGGACGAATTCGTCGGAGAACGGCAGCGGCGGGCCGGCCTGGTCGGAGGCCTGGGCGATCTCGGCGAGCAGGGCGCGGACTTCCCGGCTGTCCGGGCTCAGGCGCAGGGGATGGGCCTGCTCGGTGGGCTGGGGATGCAGCGGATCGAGCAGGCTGGCCGATACTTCCGGGCAGAAATAGATCTGGTTCTGGCAGACGCTGCGGATGGCGTTGTGCAATTCCTCCGGTGCGGCGCTCTTGGTGACGTAGCCGCGGGCGCCGGCATCGAGCATTTGCAGCACGTACTGGCGGTCGGGATAGGCGGTCAGCCCGATCACCTTGATCTCGGGCTGGCTGGCCAGCAGGCGCCGGGTCGCCTCGATGCCGTCGATGCCCGGCATCACGACATCCACGCAGACGACATCGGGCAGCTGGCGACGGGCGCTCTCGAGCAGTTCGTCGCCGCTGCCGACGGCGTCGACGACGGTCATGCCGGGGTCGAGATCGAGGATGTGGCGCAGGGATTCGCGGAAGATCCGGTGATCGTCGGCGATCAGGACGCGCAGCGGCATCGGCGTCAGGCGGTCGCGGCCGGGCAGCGGCGGCGAGCAGTTTTCAGGGGATCGAAGGGCGGCATGTTCCTCTCCCGGGCCACATCCGTGGTGCGAATGGCAGTCTCGGGGGCCGCCGACGGATGGGTATTATGGAGCGCGCCCGGAGGACAGTCTGCCGGCCGGCTGGCCGGGTTGTGGCGGAAAACATCGCAGGCCGGGTCGGAATCCTCCGCTGCTGCTTATCCGGGCGTCAGGCCGCAGCGGACCGCGAACCGGGTCAGGTCGGCGATGTTGTGCAGATCGAGTTTGCGCATGATGTTGCGGCGGTGGACCTCGACCGTCGACGGCGTCATCTGCAGGTGGCCGGCGATCTGCGCCGAGGTGTGCCCTTCGGCCACCAGCTGCAGCACCTGGCGCTCGCGCGGGCCGAGCCTGCCGGCCAGGTCCGCGTTGTTATCCGGCACGGCGCCCGGGGCACGGCTGATCGCCGTGGCGGCGTCGGGGCACAGGTAGCGTTCTTCCCGGCGGACGGCGTCGATGGCCTGCAGCAACTGGTCGCCGGCGGCGGCCTTGGTGACATAGCCGGCGGCGCCGGCATTGAGCATCTCGAGGATGTAGCGCTGGTCGGAAAACGCGGACAGGCCGATGACCTTGATGCCGGGGCAGGCGGTGCGCAGGCGGCGGGTGGTTTCGATGCCGTTCATGCCCGGCATGCTGATATCCATGCAGACGATGTCCGGCGACAGCTCCTGCGCGAGCGGCAGGACCTCCAGCCCGTCGCCGGTCTCGGCCACGACTTCGAGTGAGCTTTCCTTCTCCAGCAGGACGCGCAGGGCTTCGCGAAACAGCTGGTGATCGTCGGCGAGCAGGATGCGCACGCTCATCCCGCGGCTTCCCATGGCCCGTTGCCGGTCCGTTCCCGCAAATGTGGGGAAGGCAGCGGGGCCAGGTATTTCGCCGGAGCGGAAAAACATCCGGTTTTGCGTTATAAATCCATGTAAATGGCGGCTTCGCGCGGCTATCGACACCTCTATCGACGGTGGACAATACCAGACAAGGACAGTGCCGGGCGTTAGATTTCGACCTGGATCAGCGTGCCCTGCGTCGCGGACGACTCGATGGCGAAGCGGCCGCCAGCGAATTCGGTCATTTCGCGCATGTTGAGCATGCCCAGGCCGACCTTTTTGCCATTCTTGCCGAGCGTCTCGGGATCAAAGCCGTTGCCGTCGTCGCGGATGCTGAGCACGACCCGCTCCCCGCGGTTGGCCAGGGCCACATCGACGGCCGTGGCGCCGGCATGCTTGGCGATGTTGGTCAGGGCTTCCTGGGCGATGCGGAAGAGCAGGGTTTCGAGATCGGCGGCCGGGCGCACGAACTGCTCGCTGTTCAGATGCGTCGTCGTCCCGGTGCGCTTGGCGAACTGGTGCAGGTAGCTTTCCAGCGTCGGTACCAGACCGGCGTAGTCGAGCAGGGGCGGGCGCAGGTCGGTGCTGATCTCGCGGATGCTGGCCGAGGTGTCGTCGAGCAGCGCCCGGATGTCTTCCAGGCGCTCGGCCAGTTCCGGCGTCAGCGCCGGGCCGCCGGGCATGCCGATGACGCTCAGGTTGAGGCCGATGGCGGCCAGGTTCGGGCTTGTCCGGTCGTGCAGGGAGGCCGACAGCCGGCGGCGTTCCTCCTCCTGCATGCTGACCAGGCGCCGTGAGAGCTGGGTCAGGCGCTGCAGGTACTGCTCGCGTTCGGCCTCGGTCTTCTTGCGCTCGGTCATGTTGTAGGCGGTCGAGCGGCTCATCAGGAACTGGCCGTTCTCGCTGCGGATGGCGGAAGCGTTGAGCAGCACCGGGAGCAGGCTGCCGTCCTTGCAGATCAGGTTCTGTTCGAGGTCGCGCAACTCGCCATCCTTGACCAGGCTGCCGAAGGCCTTCCTGACTCCGGGTACCGCCGCCGGCGGCAGCAGGTCGAAGATTTTCATCTTGCCGATGACTTCGTCGCGCGAATAACCCAGCCAGTGCAGTTCGGTCTGGTTGACGCGCTGGAAGACGCCATCCTTGTCCAGCGAGTGATAGCCGCAGGGCGCGTTCTGGTAGAGATCCTCGTATTCGCGGGCCGACTGGGCCAGGCGGCTGGCCATCTTGGCCAGCCGGGCCTCGCTCAGCTTGTGCGCAGTGACGTCCTGCACGGTGCCGTGAAGGGTGACCGTGCGGCCGCTGGCGTCGCGGATCGGGACGATCACGGTGGCGTGGTAGGCGGTGCGCTCGCCGGGCAAGCGCAGTTCCTGCTCGACGTACACGCGGCTGCCGGTGGCGATGGCCTGGCGGATGCCCTGCTTGGTCACGCGCGTCGAGTCGGCGGTGAAATAGCGGGTGTAGATTTCCTCCGCGGAGGCCGGGCCGAGCGCCGGGTCGCGTTCGAACAGCTTGTAGATCTGCGGCGACCAGGTGAAGCGCTGGTTGTCGAGATCGACTTCCCAATGGCCCAGGCGGGCGATTTCCTCGGCCCGCAGCAGTTGTTCCTCGCGCTGCCTGAGCGCCTGCTCGGTCTCCCGCTGGACGGCGTGCTCGGCGAAGTGGTGCATGGCGAAGGACAGTGAATTGGCGATCTCGCCGAGCAGGCATTCGGCATCCCGGCCGAAGGCGTTGGGGTGCTTGCCGTAGGCGGTGAGCACGCCGACCGGCCGGCCGTTGCAAGTGATCGGCAGGGCGACTGCGGCGGCGATGCCCAGGCGTTCCGCCTGCTCGCGCCAGTCCGGGTGGACGTTCAGGTCGGCGCAGATGACCGGCCGCTGCTCGCGGAAGGCGATGGCCGAGGGGCCGCGTACGTCGGCCGGCTCGGGACCGATGTCGAGGGGCAGGTCGTCGAGCAGTTCCTCGCCTTCGCCCCAGCGCTGGGTGATGCGGATCGCCCCGCCGTCGCGGTCGGCGAACCCGATCCAGGCCAGCCGGAAGCCGCCGTTGTCGACGCAGGCCCGGCAGGCGCTGGCGAATACCTCTTCGAGGCTGTCGCTGTGGGCGATGGCGTGGTTGACGTTGGCCAGGGCGATGGAGAGCAGGGACAGTTGCGCAATGTGGTCCTGGCTGGCCCGGCGTTCGGTGATGTCGCGCACGATGCGGTGGGTCTGGCGCTCGCCGTCGATTTCGGTGACCACTTCGCTGATCTCGACGGGAAAGACGCTGCCATCCTTGCGCCGGTGGTGCACCTCGTAGAGCAGCGGCCCGCCATCCTCGCCGTCGGCCGGCGCCTGCCGGGTCGCGGCAGGTGCCGGGCCGGCCAGCAGCTGGTCGTCGGTCATTGCCCGCATTTCCTCGGGGCTGTAGCCGTAGAGGCTGCGGCAGCGCTTGTTCACGTCGATGATGCGGTGCCGGGCATCGCTGATGATGATGCAGTCGTTGGCTTGCCGGACCAGGATCTCGTAGCGCCGGGCCAGCGCCAGGCTGTCGATCTCCCGGCGATGGCCGGCGATCAGGTTGCGGTGGTGCACCACGATCACCCAGACGCCGAGCACGATGACCATGCCGAGCATGACCAGCATGGCGCCCGCGGCGTAGGTCAGCAGGTTGAAGGTTGCGTAGGTTTCGACGTTATCCATCTTGTTCGCCCGGGACGGTACTACGCTTTGCCGGAAACGGGCTGGCTGCGGCGTGATGAGAAACGGGGGCCAGTGTAGGTGGCGCTGCCGGCCCATGAAATACCCATATATGTGTAGTCGATCGCGCCACCGGCGGTCTGCCGGACATGTGTAGGAAGATACTGATCGACATATGCCGCCATTCTTACCCAGATCGGCAATTTGGCCGACATATCCGGCATCGGCAAATCCCTAAAATTCATCCGTCGGCAACTTGCATCCGGAGCGGGACGCAGGTCGCCGCCGTGCCGCAGGCTCGCCGGACCCCCCCCCGGCGAGGCAGAC
>DASUZG010000007.1:0-4977 GCA_036376995.1 Azonexus sp.
GCTCCTTGGAGACGAAGCGCTCGAACAGCATCGCCGAGCGCGCCGGATCGACTTCGGTGACACCGAGTGCGAAGCACACCGTCGAATTGGCCGCCGAGCCGCGTCCCTGGCAAAGGATGTGCTGGCTGCGGGCGAAGCAGACGATGTCGTAGACGGTCAGGAAATAGGCTTCGTAGCGCAATTCGGCGATCAGATCGAGCTCGTGCTCGATGCGCTCGCGCACGGCCGGCGGCGTGCCCTGCGGGTAGCGGCGCCGGAGGCCGGCTTCCGTCTCGTGGCGCAGCCAGGTGGTCGGCGTGTGGCCGGCCGGCACGATTTCCTCCGGATATTCGTAGCGCAATTCGTCGATGCTGAAGCGGCATTGCCCGGCAATGGTGAGCGTCTCGGCGAGCAGTTCCGGCGGATAGAGCCGGGCCAGGCGCAGGCGCGAACGCAGGTGCCGCTCGCCATTGGGAAATAGCGCGTAGCCTGCGTCGAACACCGTGGTCTTCAGGCGCAGTGCGGTCAGCACATCCTGCACCGGGCGCCGCGCCTTGATGTGCATATGCACGTCGCCGGCGGCGACCAGCGGCAGGCCGCAGGCGGCGCCCAGTGCCTGCAGCTCGGCCAGTCGGGCCGCATCGTCCGGCCCCGCGTGCAGCTCGACGGCGATCCACAGCCGGCCGGGAAAACGCTCGGCCAGCCAGCGGCCGTCTGCCGGCGAGGGAGTCTCGCCCGGCACCCACAGCACCAGGCAGTCGGGCACCGCGCCGCTCGGCGAAACGGCGTTCAAGTCATGGCGCGGCAGCGTGTAGGCGCCCTTCGCCGCCCGCCGCCGGGCCAGTGTGATCAGCGCCGAGAGGTTGCCGTAGCCCTCGCGGTTTTTCGCGAGGAACACCAGCTTCAGGCCGTCGACGGTGCTGATCTCACTGCCGAGCAGCAGTTTCAGGCCGGCGGCCTTGGCCGCCTGATGCGCCCGCACGACGCCGGCCAGCGAGCATTCATCGGTCAGCGCTAGCGCGCCGTAGCCCTGCGCCGCCGCCTGCTCGACCAGCTCGTCGGGGTGCGAGGCGCCGCGCAGGAAGCTGAAGTTGGACAGGCAGTGCAGCTCGGCATAGGCCGGCAGGGACATCGCGGCATCCTCCGCTTCACGCGAACAGGCCGTGCAGGAACCAGCCCTGCCCGTCGCGGAAAATCCAGGCCCACTGCCCCTGGCGGTTGCGGGCGACAAAGTAGTCGCGGCGGACGTCGCCGGCCGTGCCCTCCTCGCCGCCGTCCCACCAGCCGCTTTCCAGGCGTTCGGCCCGCGTCAGCAAATGCAGCGGGCCGTGCCAGTGCGGTCCGTCGGCCTCTTCGGCCAGCGGCTGCGGCACCGGCAACAGCCACAGCGGGCGCGTGACCGGCGGCATCTGGGCTGCCTGCCCGGAGGCGGCCGGCCGGCTGGCCACGGCGGCCAACGGGTCGGCCGTGACAGTGGTGCATTCCGGCCGGTAATCGGCACGCAGGCCGAGCACCTGCACTGCCGCCTCGCCCAACCGGGCGCGCAGTCGTTCGAGGCAGGCGGCAGCCCCCTCGCCGGCCACCGCCTCGGCGAACAGCCGGCCGCTGTCGCCGGGTCGGGCGATCACCTCGTCGGCTTCCAGACGTAGCGCCTCGACCGGGGCTTGCAGCGTCAGCCGGCCCAGATGCTCACGCAGCAGCCGCAGCAACCGCGCCTCGTCGGCGCTGGGCTCGCCCAGACGCAGCGGCAGTGCGCTGCTGCTACCGTCGTCATGACGCAGTTCCAGGGTGCAGACACGGACCAGCGCCTGGCGGCTGTGCAGCCAACCGGCCAGGGCAGCGAACAGGCGCTGGCCGGCGAAAGCCAGGCCTTCGGCATGCTCGACGCGCGACGGCAGTTCGAGCGCCGTGGCAAAGCGCTCGGGAAAGACGAAACAGCGTTGCGGGTCGGGCACGTCGCCGCGGGCGCGCAGCAGGTCGTCGACCGGGCCGTTGCCGAGGCGCTGGCGCAGGCCGGCCGTCGGCAGCGCGGCGAGATCGCCCAAGCGGCGCAAACCGAAGCTTTCCAGCCGGGCGACGACTTCCGCCGACCAGCCGGGAGCGGCGCAGGACAATGAAGCCAGGGCGCCCGGCAATTCATCTGCTGCCATGACGATGCGCGCCGCGCCGGCCCGGGCCAGCCAACGCGCCGCCAGCGGCGTCGGCGCCACCGCCCAGTCGGTCGACCAGCCCTGTTCGCCGCAGGCGGTCCGCACCGCATCGACGATGGCTTCAACGCCGCCGAACAGGCGCAGGCAGCCGCCGATTTCGAGCAGCAGACCATCGGGCGGCGCCAGGCTGACGCTCGGCGTGAAGCGCCCGGCGGCGCAGGCAAGAGCAGTCAGCGCCGCCGCTTCGCGGGCCGGATCGCGCTCGAAGACGCGCAACTCCGGCGCCAGGCCGAGCGCGGTGGAAAGCTTCTGGCCCGGCATGATGCCGGCCGCCGCCGCACCCGGATCGCCGGCCAGGATGCGCCCGCAACCGACGACGGCGCTAGGCGACTGCCGCAGCGGCAGGGCTTCCAGCGCGAACAGCGGAAAATAAAGGGCCAGCCACAACACGCGAGTTCCTTCCCGGCCGGGGCACGGCCAGCGTCAGCGGCCGCGAGGCCGGTCGGCCGCGCCGTTTGAGGATGCGCAGCGACAGGCCGTCGGCGGCGGTTTCGAGAGCGATGCGCAGCGGCGCCGGCGACGGCGTCGACGCCACTGCAACGGAGCGCCACAAGACGGCGAACACCGGCCGCCCTTCGGCGGCGACCTGCAGGCGGCGCAGCGTGCGGGCATCGATGTCGCGTTCCGGCCAGCCCAGCACGCCGGCAAAGCCGCCGCTGGCGATCAGTTGCTCGCAGCACCAGGCGATCTGCCGGGCGGTGCGGATGACGACCAGGCGTTCCGGATGCAGGCCGGCAGCAGCGCAGGCCGGACCGTAGGGCAGCCAGGGCGGCGCCACCAGCGCCAGCCAGCCGCCTTCGCCGGAAAGCCGGGCCAGCGCCGGCAGCAACAGGCTCATTTCGCCGATACCGTCACGCGCCGCCAGCAGTTCGGTCAGCGTCCCCTGCGGCCAGCCGCCACCCGGCAGTTCGGCATCGAGTTCGGCATGGCCGCTGGGAATGGTGGCCGCCGGCCGTTCGGCCAGCGCGTCGCCGCGCCAGATGTCGCCGCGGGCGAGCACTTCCGCCAGCGCCGGCGACGGCACGGCGTTCATGACCACGGTTCGAGCGCAAGTTCCGCCTTCATGGCGGAGTGAGCGAGGCAAGCATGGCTGGCGCCGAAGGCGCCCCAAGCTTGTGGCGAGGAAGCCCAGGGCTTCATCTTGGGAGACTCACAACTTCGAGACGGCTCCGCGGATCAGGCCGACGGCGATGCCCTCGATGGCAAACTGGACCGCCTCCGGATTGACGACGATGGGTTCGAAATCGGGATTCTCGGCGATCAGGCGGATCTGGCCCTGGCGGCTTTCCAGGCGCTTGACGGTGACGTCCTCGTCGAGCCGGGCGACGACGATCTGGCCGTCGCGCGCCTGGCTGGTCTTATGCACGGCGAGCAGGTCGCCGTCGAAGATGCCGGCATCGATCATCGACAGGCCGCGGACCTTGAGCAGGAAATCGGCGCGCGGGCTGAACAGGCCGGCATCGAAGTTGTAGCGGCCCTGCACGTTCTCGACGGCGAGGATGGGCGAGCCGGCGGCGACGCTGCCGATCAGCGGCAGGCCGAGCTGCTCGACCAAGCGGATGCCGCGCGCCGAGCCGGGCTCGAGGACGATGGCGCCCTTCTTGGCCAGCGCCTTCAGGTGATCTTCGGCGGCATTGGGCGAAGCGAAGCCGAAGGCACTGGAGATCTCCATGCGCGTCGGCGGCGCACCAAGCATCTCCAGCGAGTTTTTGATGAAATCGAGGATTTCCTGCTGACGCGGCGTGAGTTTCATGTGGAGCTCCACCAAGAACCAATAACTGTATTTTTATACAGCCATCGGCTTTTGGCAAGCCCGCATCAACTCAATTGAGCTTGTCCGGGTGGCCGCAGCACTGCTTGTACTTGCGCCCGCTGCCGCAGGGACAGGGGTCGTTGCGCCCGGATTTCGGCTCCTCGCGGCGGATCGGGGCGGCAGCGCCGGCGCGCTTGTTGCGCCAGAAGTTGTACAGCGTCTGCACGATCACCGGCAGGTTGTCCTGGATGTCGGCCACCAGGCGCGCTTCCTCGGCCGGCGAGAACCAGCGCTCGCCGCTCTTCTCGACGTCTTCCTTGAGCATGCCGTTGAGCAGGAACAGCGGCTCCAACAGTTCGGAGAGATCATCGGCGTACTTGCCGGCCAGCTCGTACCAGTCGCCGGCCAGGCCCGCACCGAACACGTAGGAATCGGCCCAGGCCGCGTAGTCGTAGGTCTCGCAGCTTTCGTCTTCCGGATAGAGCACCGGCGCCACCGTTTCGTCGGCGAGCAGCGCGGCGGCGATGTCGTTGTTCAGGCGCATCAGCAGTTCCAGGGTTTCGGGAACGCGCGGGTCGTCGCTGCCTTCGATGCCCTTGCCCAGCGCCTCCTGCAGCCAGACGCCGGGCGATACCGGCTCCGGACCGCTGACGACGGCGCAGAGCATGGCCTGGATCTCGTCCAGGCGCATTGCCTCGCCGCCGAAGATGTCGGCTTCGAGAAGTTCCTCCAGACGATCGAGTTCGCTGTCGGTAAGGGCATTCGGGTTCATGTCGGGATATCCTGTGGGGCTGGTGAATCTTTGCCGAGTATAGGGGTCAGACCACGCGTCGCCAACCCGTAGAACGACCAGCCATGCCGAAAATCGAGAAATCCGACGCCGAATGGCGCACCGCGCTGAGCCCAGAGGAATACCGGGTCACCCGCGAAAAGGGAACCGAGCGCGCCTTCACCGGCCGCTACTGGGACTGCCATGAAAACGGCACCTACCGCTGCGTCTGCTGCGGCGCGCCGCTGTTCCGTTCCGAGACCAAG
>DASUZG010000008.1:0-7864 GCA_036376995.1 Azonexus sp.
ACGCCGAGCACGCCGATGTGGCCGACGTGGTGGTGGCCGCAGGCGTTCATGCAGCCGGAGATGTTGAGGTCGATCTCGCCGATGTCGAACAGGTAGTCGAGGTCGTCGAAACGGGCCTGGATGGCGTTGGCGATGGGAATCGACTTGGCGTTGGCGAGGTCGCAGAAATCGCCGCCCGGGCAGCAGATGATGCCGGTCAGCAGGCCGATGTTGGGCGTCGCCAGACCGGCCGCCTTGGCCTTCTGCCACAGTTCAGGCAGGTCGGACTGCTTGACGTCGGCGAGGATGATGTTCTGCTCGTGGCTGATGCGCAGTTCGCCGAAGCTGTAGCGGTCGGCCAGATCGGCGACGGCTTCCATCTGCTCCGAGGTGATGTCGCCGGGCGCGATGCCATGTTGCTTCAGCGACAGCGTCACGGCGGCGTAGCCGGCGACCTTGTGGGCGTGCGTGTTGCGCGCCAGCCAGCGCTGGAAGGCCTGGTCCTGCGGCAGCTCGACCAGGCCGACGGCTTCGTAGGCGGGGGCGGTGAAATGCGCGGCGACGCGGGCGTATTCGGCCTGGGTGATGGTCGTCGGACCGTCCTTGCCGTGTTCCCACTCGGCTTCGACCAGGCGGCTGAATTCCTCGATGCCGAGCGCCTGCACGAGAATCTTGATGCGCGCCTTGTAGGCGTTGTCGCGCCGGCCGAAGCGGTTATAGACGCGCAGGATGGCTTCGCAATAGGAGATCAGATGCTGCCAGGGCAGGAATTCGCGCACCACCTGGCCGCGAATCGGCGTGCGCCCGAGGCCGCCGCCGGCGATCACGGTGAAGCCCGTCTCGCCGCCTTCCTGCTTCAGGTGCAGGCCGATGTCGTGGAACCAGGTGACGGCGCGGTCGTCCTGCGTGCCGGAAATGGCGATCTTGAACTTGCGCGGCAGGAAGGCGAATTCCGGGTGGAAGGTGGTCCACTGACGCAGGATTTCGGCCAGCGGGCGCGGATCAATGATCTCGTCGGCGGCGACGCCGGCGAACTGGTCGGTGGTGATGTTGCGCAGGCAGTTGCCCGAGGTCTGGATGGCGTGCATCTCGACTTCGGCGAGTTCGGCCAGGATCTCCGGCACGTCCTCGATCTTCGGCCAGTTCAGCTGCAGGTTGTGGCGGGTCGTGAAGTGGCCGTAGCCGCGGTCGTACTTGCGGGCGACCTGGGCCAGCGTGCGCAACTGGGTCGAGTTCATCATGCCGTAGGGCACGGCGATGCGGAACATCGGCGCATGGCGCTGGACGTAGAGGCCGTTCTGCAGACGCAGCGGGCGGAATTCGTCGTTGGTCAGCTCGCCGGACTGCCAGCGGCGGACCTGGTCGCGGAATTGCGCCACGCGCTCGTTGACCAGTTGACGGTCGATGGCATCGTATTTGTACATGGTGTTTCCTTAAGCAACGATCAGCTTGCCGCCGATGAGAATGAGCATGGACGCCAGCAGGCGACGCAGGATGTGCTCCGGCACCTTGGCCGAGACCTGGGTGCCGAGCCAGATCCCGGGCAGTGAGCCGAGCAGCAGGGCGCCAAGTAGACTCCAGTTGACGCCGCCGAGCAACCAGTGGCCGAGGCCGGCGACCAGGGTCAGCGGCACCGCGTGGGCGACGTCCGATCCGACAATGCGGACCGGGGATAGTTTCGGGTAGAGGAAGAACAGCGCGGCGACGCCGAGAGCGCCGGCGCCGACCGAGGAAATGGAGACCAGCACGCCGAGGATGGCGCCGACCACGATGGTGATCTTGTTCAGGTGGCGGCGGCGCAGCGGCGTTTCGTCATGGCTGCCGGCGTAGTCGCGCAGCTTGCGCCCGAACAGGATGGCGATGGCGGTCAGCAGCAGTGCGAAACCGAGGCCGTGCGAGATGACCTGGCCGATCACGTTGCTGCCCTTGGGCAGCAGCGACAGGATCCAGATGGTCAGCGCGGCGGCCGGCAGGCTGCCGAGCGCCAGCAGGCGGGTGACCTGCCAGTCGATATGGCCCTTGCGGTGATGCGCCACGGTGCCGCCGGCCTTGGTCAGGGCCGCGTAGAGCAGGTCGGTGCCGACCGCAGTGGCCGGATGCACGCCGAACACCAGCACCAGCAGCGGCGTCATCAGCGAGCCGCCGCCGACGCCGGTGAGGCCGACGATGGCGCCGACCGCGAAGCCGGAAAGGGTATAGAGATAATCCATGGCGCGCATCGTAGCAGCGGCCATTTGTATCAAAAAGAATATTGGGTTAGATTGGTATAACCGTGGGTTATTAATAGCTGCCTATCGGTTGTTAGCCGGCCAGGCGGCGCTAGCGACCGGCAACCGGATACGCTCCATGAAACTTCAGCAATTGCGTTACATCGTCGAGATCCGGCGCCAGGGACTCAATGTCTCGGAGGCGGCGGAGTCGCTGTATACATCGCAGCCGGGTATCTCGAAACAGGTCAAGCTGCTCGAGGACGAACTCGGGGTGGCCATCTTCGAGCGCAGCGGCAAGCGCTTCACCGGCATCACCGAGCCGGGGCGGACGGTGCTGGAGATCGCCGAGCGCATTCTCGGCGAGGCGGAAAACCTGAAGCGCGCCTGCGCCGACTTCTCGGCCGGCGACAGCGGCCGCCTGGTGCTGGCGGCGACCCACACCCAGGCCCGCTACGCGCTGCCGGTCGTGGTCCGCGATTTCGTCGCCCGCCATCCCGGCGTCAAGCTCGAAATGCACCAGGGCAGCCCGACGCAGATCGCCGAATGGGTGCTCGCCGGCGACGCCGACATCGGCATCGCCACCGAGGCGCTCGACCAGTATCCGCAGCTGATCACGCTGCCGGTCCGCCAGTGGAGCCACTGCGTGATCGCCCCGGCCGGCCATCCGGTGCTGCAGGCGCAGCCGCTGTCGCTGCACGAGCTGGTGAAATGGCCGCTGATCACCTACGACACGGCGTTCACCGGCCGCTCGCGGATCAACCGCGCCTTCGAGCGCATCGGCAGCACGCCCAACGTCGCGCTGACTGCGCTCGACGCCGACGTGATCAAGACCTATGTCAGCCTCGGCCTCGGGCTGGGCATCATCTCGGCGCTGGCCTTCGATGCCCAGCGCGATACCGGCCTGGTGGCGCTCGATGCCGGTCACCTGTTCGAGTCCAACACTACCCGCCTGGCCCTGCGCCGCGGCACCTACCTGCGCCGCCACGACTACGACCTGATCGAGCTGTTCGCCCCGCACCTGACGCGGCGGGTAGTCGAAATGACCCTGCAGGGCGGCGGCGAGGCCTATCAGTTATAACTTTCGTGGTATTCACACCCAGCGGCTTAGCCGATAACCTGCCGGCTGATTCCTTGGAGCCTGTCGATGAATGCGGTGACTGACGAAAAGCAGCTGGAAAAGCTGTTGAATGGGGTTGATATTCCGCCGTGCCCGGCGATCCTGGTCGATATCGACCGCGAACTGGCGAAGGATGCGCCCGACCAGCGCGAAATCGCCCGGCTGATCAGCAAGGACGTCGCGTTGTCCGGCCATGTGATGCGGATCGCCAACTCGCCGGCCTTCTCGACCGGCCATCAGATCGGCTCGATCATCCAGGCGCTGAACATCCTCGGCACCCGGCAGCTGTTCAACCTGGTCGTCTCGCAACTGCTGAAGATCGCCCTGTCCGGCAAGCCGGAAGTGCCGATGGACCGCTTCTGGGAAACCTCGGCCCTGACCGCGCGGCTGTCGGCCGAACTGGCACGCCGCCTGCGCTGCGTCCGGCCCGACGTGGCCTATACCTTCGGCCTGTTCCACGACTGCGGCATTCCGCTGCTGATGAAGCGCTTCGACAACGTCCGCGACGTGCTGGCCGAGGCCAATGCCAGCGAGGAGTGCAAGTTCACCGAGGTCGAGAACAAGCACCTCGGCACCAACCATGCCGTCGTCGGCTATTTCCTGGCCCGCCGCTGGCGCCTGCCGGCCGACGTCACCGAGGCCATCCTGCACCACCACGACTACGCCGTGCTCAACCGGCCGGAAGCGGCGTCGCAGACGGCGCGCGTGGTGATCGCCGTGACCGTGCTGGCCGAACACATCATCCGTCTGCACGCCGGCGACGACCGCTACCAGGAATGGGGCAAGGCAGCGGCGCACGCCTGCCAACTGTTCGGCCTCTCCCTGGGCGCCGTGGACGACCTGGTCGAGGATCTGCGCGACTGGCTAGGGTGAGCGCTGCACGCGCGGCGCCGGGTCGCGCAGGATCAGCGACGGCGCCGAAAACGGTGCCAGGCGTTCGAGGAAATCGAGCAGTTCGAGCACCGGCGAATTCCTGAAGAAGCGCGCCGCCGGCGTCGCCATCCAGATGCGGTCGGCGAAGGCGTACAGCTCGTGCGGCTGGTCGCCGACCCCGTCGCCGTCACGGTCGAAGCCTTCGTAGATGTCCCAGTGGTTGCCCCACCAGACGTCGTTCATCGGGTCGCCGTCGCCGATGATCATCACCGGCCACAGGTTGCTGCGGAAACTGTTGCCGATCGCCATGTGGCCGCCCTTGGCACCGTAGAAATAGACACCGGTGACGTTGTGGGCAATCACGTTGTCGACGAAGACGATGCGGTTCAAGGGATGCATCGGCGAGTCGGCCATGATGCCGTGGGCGCAATGCACGATCTCGTTGCCCTGGACCAGCGCCGCCGACGTCTCCTTCAGCGCGACGCCGGCCCCCGACGGGTCCATCGCATGGCTGATGCGGTTGCCGCGGATCAGCAGGCCGTCGGAATTGAGCGCGATCACGCCGGTGGCGTTGTGTTCGAAGCGGTTGTTCTCGATCAGCGTGCGATTGGCGAACAGGAGGTTGAGCGCGCGCCGGCTGTCGCGCACGGTATTGCCGACGAAGCGGTTGCGCGGCGCGTTGCTGACGGTGATGTCGCGGATCCGGGCGATGTCGTTGCCCTCGATGCGATTGCCGCTGCTGTACCACAGGCGCAGCCCGTCGCCGCGGTCGGCCGGATCGACATCGCGTGAGCGGATGCGGTTGCCGCGCACGATGCTGCCCTCGCTGCGGTGCAGCGAAATGCCGAACAGCACGTCCTCGATCACGTTGTTCTCGATCAGCAGTTCGTGCCCTTCGGCCATCAGGCCGCCGTCGAGGGCATCATGCGACGGGCCGCTGTTGCGCAGTGTCAGGCCGCGCAGGGTGACCCGGTCGGCGCGCACGGTCAGCACCGTGCCGCTGCCGCCGGCATCGATCACCACCTGGCCGCCGCCATCGAGGGTCAGCGCCTTGTCGATCACCGCCGGGCCGCGATAGACGCCGGGCGGCAGCTTCAGCACGCTGCCGGCGGTGGCGACGTCGAGCCAGGGTTGCAGCGGTTGCGCGGCGTGCGCCGATGCCGTCAGGCAGAGGGCCGCAAGCAGCGGCAGGCAAAGCAGTCTCATGCTGCCGGACTTTAGGCGGCCGGCGCCGGTCCGGCATTCACCTGCATCAATTTTTGCGCAACGGCGTGCGCCGGCGGTCTATTCCCAGTGTTCGGAAACTTCGCTGGCCCAGGCGGTGGCGGCCAGCAGGGCGCGGTTGACGGTGTCGGCCGGCACGGCGGCGGCGTTGGCTGCCCGCTCCATGCGTTCGAGATCGAAGCTTTCGGCGGCTTCGGCCAGCGCCAGCAGCGGCGCGTAGGGGCCGCTGCGTTCGAGCAGGGCGCTGCGGACGCTGTCGGAGAGCGGGATTTCGTCGAGCAGTTCGGCCATCGGCCGGCGCAGCAGCTTGTCGAGACAGGAGAAGATGCCGGTCAGGAACAGCGCATCGGCCGGCTGGCCGGGCATCAGCTTGCCGCCCAGCACTTCCATCAGGCGGCCGCGGGTCAACGCGCTTTCGACCAGCAGCCAGTCGCCGAAGCCGGGTTCGCGGACCGAGAACAGCAGCACCGACAGCCAGCGCGTCAGACGCTGGCGGCCGAGGATGGTCAGTGCCTGGGCCAGCGAGTCGATGCGGTGGTCGAGCCCGATCAGCGGCGAATTGAGGTAGCGCAGGATGCGGAAGGCCAGCGGCGGATCCTGCTTCAGCGCGGCGACGATCTCCGGCGTCTCGGCATCGCCCTGGACCAGGCGCAGCAGGTGCAGCAGCTGCACCTTGTGCGGGTCGGTGGCGGCTTCGTCGACGCGTTTCGGCGAGGCGGCGGCGAAGGCGCCGTGGAAGTAGTCGAAATGCCACTGGTGGCAGAAGCGGTGTTCGTCGGTCGTCGCGATGTCGCCGCCGAACAGGCGCACCGGGTGGCTGCGTTCGCCGGCCCGGAAGGCGGCCGAAAAGTCGCGGATGACGCCGGGGTCGGTGGCGCCGACATCGACGGCGCCGTAGTCGGCGAGGTGGATGACCTCGGCGAAGCTCGGGTGCTTCGGCTGGCGGAAGATGCCGATGGCCATGCCGCGCTGGCGCAGGGTCTCGATCCGGGCGCCGAGCAGCGCGGTCTGGCGGGCGTCGCCGCCTTCGGCCAGTTGCACCAGGAGAACCAGGTTGGCGGTGCGGATGGTGTCGAGGAGCGGCAGGTCGAGACTGCCCGAACTGAGCGGCACGAAGGCCAGGCTGGTGTTCCAGGCTTCCGGGCTGGCGTCGAGCGCGGCCAGCAGGGCGCTGTCGGCCTGGCGTTGCAGTTCGGGGGCGGCGTCGGCCTGCAACGGTGCGCCGCGGACCAGGAACAGGTGGCCGGCCAGCCGTCCCTTGCGGTCGAAGACGGCGTCGCGGCGCAGGAAGGCATCGCTGACCGTCTCGGCGGCGGGCACCGCGGCGGCATCGGCGGCCGGCCGTGCCGCCGGCGGCTTAGCCGCAGTCGGCGCCGCCTGGCGCGGGCTGCCGAAGATTTTTTTCAGGCTGTCGAACACGATGCACTCCCCCCAAAAGAAATGCCCACCGGGCGGTGGGCATTGCTCCACCGCGTGGTGGTCATGCGGTGCTGCGATCGCCGCAGGCTTAGTTGACCTTGGCCTTGGCGCGCAGGTCCTTGACCAGCTGTTCGATCTGCTGCTGGCTGGCGCGCTGCTGCAGCTGTTGCTTGACTTGCTCGAACGGCGGCGGGTTGGAGGGACGCGAGTCTTCGAGCTGGATCACGTGGTAGCCGAAATCGGTCTTGATCGGGGCCTTCGTGTATTCGCCCTTCTTCAGCTTGGTCAGTGCCTCGCCGAACGGCTTGACGTAGGCGGCCGGGGAATTCCAGCCGAGTTCGCCGCCGTTGTCGCGCGAGCCCGGGTCCTTCGACTGCTTGGCCAGCTCGGAGAACTTCTCGCCCTTGTCGAGCTTGGCGATGATCGCCTTGGCTTCGTCTTCCTTCTCGACCAGCACGTGGCGGGCCTTGTATTCGGTGCCGCCGATGTTGGCCTTGATGCCTTCGTATTCGGCCTTCAGGCGCTCGTCGGTGATCGGGTTGGCGCGCACGTGGTCGGACAGGTAGGCGCGGATCAGCACGGCCTGCCGGGCCAGTTCGACCTGGCCGGGCACCGTGCCCTTCTTGTCGAGGCCGCGCTTCTTGGCTTCCTGGGCCAGCAGTTCGCGGCGGATCAGTTCCTCGCGCACGGCGTTCTGCAGTTCCGGGCCGTCCTGGGCGCCCTGGGCCTTCTGCTCGGCGATGAAGGCGTCGTAGACGGAGTGCGGAATCGCCTGGCCGTTGACGGTGGCGAAGGCCTTGTTCTGGGCCAGGGCCGGGGCGGAAACGATGGCGCCGGCGACGAGCAGCGCTGTCAGGCGGGAAGTCTTGTGCATGTTATGTCCTTCGAATGAGGGGGCGAAAAATTATACTTCGTCGGGGCTGCGGGCATTGATGCTCAAGGCATGGATCCGGCCGCGCATCAGGTCACCTGCCGCATCATAGACGAGACGATGGCGGGCGAGGGTGCCCCGGCCGGAAAAAATGACGGCGACGATGTCGAC
>DASUZG010000009.1:0-5975 GCA_036376995.1 Azonexus sp.
GCTGGTGATGATCAGCCACGACCGCGAGTTCCTCGATGCCATCACGGCGGTGACGCTGCACATCGACAATGCCAAGGTGGTCCGCTACGGCGGCAACTACAGCAAGTTCGAGGACATGCGCGCCGAGCAGATGCTGCTGCAGCAGGCCACGGCAGCGCGCCAGGCGGAGAAGATCGCCCACCTGCAATCCTTCATCGACCGCTTCAAGGCCAAGGCCAGCAAGGCCAAGCAGGCGCAGAGCCGGGTCAAGGCGCTGGAGCGCATGGAACAGATCGCGCCGGTGCTGGCCGATGCCGAGTTCAGCTTCGAGTTCCAGGAGCCGCAGAACCTGCCCAACCCGATGCTGTCGATGGTCGATACCGCGATCGGCTATCCGCCGCTCGACGAGGCCCCGGCCGGCACGCCGCCGACCGTCATCGTGCGTGGCATCAACCGCTCGGTGATGGCCGGCCAGCGCATCGGCATCCTCGGTGCCAACGGCCAGGGCAAGTCCACGCTGGTCAAGACCATCGCCCGCGCACTCGCCCCGATCAGCGGCGACGTCACCGAAGGCAAGGGCCTCAACATCGGCTATTTCGCGCAGCAGGAACTCGACGTGCTGCGCCCGCAGGACACGCCGCTCGAGCACATGGTCCGGCTGGCCAAGGAAGCCATCGCCGCCGGGCGCAGCAACGTGCCGGGGCGCGAGCAGGAACTGCGCAATTTCCTCGGCACCTTCAATTTCGGCGGCGACATGGTCAAGCAGGCGGTCGGCACCATGAGCGGCGGCGAGAAGGCGCGCCTGGTGCTGTGCATGCTGGTCTGGCAGCGGCCCAACCTGCTCCTGCTCGACGAACCGACCAACCACCTCGACCTCAACACCCGCGAGGCGCTGGCCGTGGCGCTCAACGAATTCGAAGGCACGGTGATGCTGGTCAGCCACGACCGGGCGCTGTTGCGCTCGGTCTGCGACGAGTTCTGGCTGGTCTCCAAGGGCGGCGTCGGCCCCTTCGACGGCGACCTCGAGGACTACCAGCGCTACCTGCTGGAGGAAGCCCGGCGCGTGCGCGAGGAAGCCGCCGGCCGGACGAAGCGGGCGGCCTAGCATCCGGCCGATTCGCGGCTATTATTCAGACGTCAACGCCTGCCCCGGTCGCGCGTTGAGTGCTAGAGGCAGCCCGCCTTTCAACCCGAGGAGATAGAGACATGAACAAGATTCTGGCATCCATCCTGGTCACGCTGTTTGCCGCCAACGTCGCCTACGCCCAGGCGCCGGCCGCGCCGGCAGCACCGGCCGCCGCCCCCGCCGCCGCCGGCTGCGAAGCCAAGGCCATGGACAAGAACGGCAAGCCGCTGGCCGGCGCCGCCAAGGCCTCCTTCATGAAGAAATGCGAAGGCAACAGCATGATGGCCGCCTGCGAAGCCAAGGCCATCGACAAAAACGGCAAGCCGCTGGCCGGTGCCGCCAAGAACTCGTTCATGAAGAAGTGCGAGGCCGGCGGCGCCCAGTAAGCGCCGACGCTCCCCGACCGAGCCGGCCATGCGCCGGCTTTTTTTACGCGCGGCGCGGGGGCGCTCAGGCCGCCTGCAGGACGTCGATGGTGCGCGACAGGGCGCGGTCGAAAATCGGCTCGGTGGACAGGATCCGCACTTCGCCCCGCTCGATCTGCATGCTCATGGCTTCCGGCGAAACGGCCAGGGCATTGGGCGACTCGGGGTTGGTGAACAGGAAGATGCCGCGCTGCGGGCTGACCCACGAGAGGCGGTAGCGGATGGCGCTGCCGTCGGCCTGCAGGTACTCGACCCAGTCGCCGCGCTGCAGGGCGGCGACGTCCTGCTGGTTGCGGAAGGCGCCGAAGTTCGGGGTGCTGACCGAAATGCTCTGCACCTTGACCTCGCCGTCGTCCAGCGACTGGCTGGCGATGGCGGGCGGCTCGGCCTCCGCTTCGTGGGCCGGTTCCGGGAAGTGCTCGTGTGCCGCGGGCGGCGGTTCGCTGCCGCGCAGCGCGGCAGCGTGCAGGGAGAACAGCGCATCGAGCAGGACATGCCGGCGCTCGGGGGCGAGTGCCAGGCGGTCGAAGCCGGCGCTCAGCTGCTTGATCAGGACCGGCAACTGGCGCGCCAGGGCCTGGCGCTCCTGGCCGTCGTGCTTGGTCCGCACGCTGTCGACCAGGTCGCCGGCGGTGGCCAGCGCCTTCTGCCAGGCCTCGCTGTCGGGGCCTTCCTTCAGGTGGATGCGGGTCAGCAGCGCCCGCCATTCATGGTCCAGCAGCTCGCGCACCGCGCCCGGCAGGTCGCTGCCCAGCCACAGCTGCAATTCGCTGTCGGCGGCAAGCGCGGCAAGCTCTTCCAGCTCGCGCTGGATGACCAGCTTGGCGGCCCGGCCGACATGGCTCTCGGCGGCTTCCTCGTAGGTTTTCAGGAAGGCTTCCAGGTCGCGGTGCAGCGTCTCGAACAGGGCGGTGTCCTGCTTGAAGTCCTGGTGGATGCGCTCGATCACTTCGGCGATCTTGCGGTACAGGGGGTCGTCGTGGCCGACGTCGCGGCCCCAGCGCAGGGCCGCCCGCGAAATGACGTCGAGCAGGCGGCGGGTCGGGTGGGCCTTGCTGGAGAAGAAGCTGCGGTCGAGCATGGCGACCTTCAGCACCGGAATCTGCAGCCGGCCGACCAGGGCCTTGATCGGATCGGCGATCTCGCGGTCGTCGAAAATCATGTCGAAGAGCATGGCGACGATATCGACGGTGATCGCATCGAGCTGGCCCAGGCCCTGCCCGACCTCGGTGGCGCGGAACTGGTGCAGGACGTTGGCCAGCTCGCCGCCCAGCAGCTGCGGCGAGGCGGCGACCGGCGCCATGTGCTGGAAGGTCTCCAGCGAGGTCCACACATGCGCAGCCGGGGCCTGGCGCTCGCCGCTGCCGGCCAGCGCGGCCAGCGGGCTGGCAAAGGCGTGAGCGGCCGGGGCATGGCCGGCGGGGGCGGCGCTTGCGGCCAGCGGGGCGGTGCCGGCAAGCAGGCGCTGTAGCATCTCGAACATGTCGCCGGGGGCCTGGCCGGCCGGGCTGGCGGGGGCGTCCTTGCGCGCGCTGGCGCCGGCCGGCTGGCCGGCGGCGCGGCCATAGTCACGGCGCAGGTTGGGCAGGATGCCGTGCTGCAGCAGGTGGGCGTTCAGCGCGTGATAGACGGGGCCGACGTCGGTGTCGATGCTGGCTTCGAAATGGCGGAACAGCACCTGGCGGGCACGGGTGTCGAATTCGGCGTCGCGCAGCGCCGCCCGCAGGGCGCGGGCGAAAACGTCGGGCGACGACGGGTTGGCGTCCTCGGCGGCGTCCTCCCGGCCGACCAGGTAGTTGAAGCGGCGCCCCAGCCCGTACAGTTCGGCCTCGCATTTGTCCTTGAGCCGGCGGGCCAGCGACTTCAGCGCCAGATCCTCGTCCATCTCGCCGTAATCGACGATCTGCAGTTCCTCCAGCAGCAGCGCCCCGGCTGCCGGCTGCGGGGCGCCCTTCAGCGCCGCATCGAACTCGCGGCTCCAGTGGGCGGCGAGCTGCCCTTCCAGGCGGCCACCCTTGTCGTTCAGCTGGTCCTTCAGGCCGTAGAAGAAGCGGCGGTCGTCGGCTTCGGTACTGTTGTCGCCGCGCAGCAGGAAATCCCCGGCCGCCCGGGGCAGCATTTCGCGCAGGGCCTCGCGCAGGCGGCGGGCGCCCAGGTCACGGCATTCGAGCAGGATGCGGTTGGCCGCCGCAGTCACGCGCGGCCCGCCGGGCTGGAGGTTGATTACGTTGCCATAGGTCGTCGCTGCCATGATTCGCCCCTCTTGCAGACACGGTACTGCGCCGTCGCACACCGATCAATTCGGGCCTCGCCGGCAAACCAATGAAAGCGGATGAAGCAATATGAGGACGCGCCACGGACTGCGCGACCCGCCGTCCTGCGCACAAGACGACCGATCCCGCCTAGCCTGGCAGACCCGCTATCGTAGGGTGATCGGCGATCGACCCCTTAGACCGGTGACTTTGCGTCCCCATCTTTCGATGGGTTTGCCTTGATGCAGTTAGGCCACGAATTGATTCTAGAACAAAGACTAAGGTTTTACCGTATTAAAAATCAAAAACTCAGAGAGGCCACCAGCGAATTTAGTTCCTCGCCGGATTCCTCGAGTATTTCGGCCAGCGTCCGGTCGGCCAGGACCTGGGTGGACAGGGCGAGCATGGCGCTGCGCTCCATTTCCGCCGACGGCGGGTGCAGCGGATTGGCGATCGGCGTCAGGCAGTTGGCCAGGTACAGCGTGTCGGCGAGATTGACCGGCGGGATCGCGAACTGTCCCGCCCATTGCGCGCGGACGGCCCCGGCGATGTCCTCCGGCACGGCCAGGCCGCGCAACACGGCTTGCCCGATCTGGGCTTCGCCGCCGCTGTGCCAGGCTTCCTCGAAGCCGTCGCCGAGCAGGCCGGGATAGTCGGTGGCCCGGGAAATCAGATAGAAGCCGCCGACCTCGTGGACGATGCCGGCGAACATCGCCGTCTCCGGATTCTGCTGGCAGACCCGGCGGGCCAGCACGTGGCAGAGCGCCGCCACGTGCGAACTGTGTTCCCACAGGCGGGCTGACAGGCTGGCCTGTTCCGCCGATTGCTCGGTGGCGAACTGGCACATGATCAGGGCCGTGGACAGCGCGCGGACCAGCGGCAGGCCGAGCCGGATGACGGCGCTGCGAACGTCCGAGATCGGGCGGCCGGAACGGTTGTAGGTAACCGAATTGGCCAGGCCGACGACCTTGGCGGCCAGCATCGGTTCCGCATGGACCAGGTGGGCGGCCTTTTCCAGGTGGATTTCCGAATTGTCCAGCGCCATGCGTACCTGCAGGGCGACTTGCGCGTGCGTCGAAAAAATCAGTTCGCCATGCTCTGCCGTCCAGGCGAGCTGGCGAAGCGCCTCTTTACTGTCCATGGCCATCCACCTCGTATCGGGTCTGCCGCGATCGCGGCGGTTTTCCCCACATGGTAAGCGCAGAAGGGCCGCTTGCGTGCAGCAGGCGCGGTCGAGCGCCCCAAACGGGCGCCGCTGCCGTAGACTGCGGGCCTTCCGTTGCCTGTCGCCCCCGATGTCTTCCGCATCCGCCCCGTCGCCCGATTACCTGGCCGGCTATCCCGAGGAACTGGTCGCCCCGTTGCGCCGCCTGATCGCCGAGCAGCGCCTGGGCGCGGCGCTGCGGCGCAAGTATCCGCTGGCGCACGCCGTGCGCACCGACCGGGCGCTCTACGACTACGTCCAGGAATTGCGCGGGCAGTACCTGCGCAACGGCGCCCAGATCAGCAAGGTGGCCTTCGACAGCAAGATGCACGTGCTGCGCAACGCGCTCGGCACCCACACCACGGTCGCCCGGCTCCAGGGCGGCAAGCTCAAGGCCAAGCGCGAGATCCGCGTCGCTACGGTGTTCCGCGACATGCCGCCGGAGTTCCTGCGCATGATTGTGGTGCACGAACTGGCGCATTTGAAGGAAAGCGGCCACGACCGGCATTTCTACCAGCTGTGCCGGCACATGGAGCCGGCCTATCACCAGCTGGAATTCGACGTGCGCGTCTATCTCAGCCACCTGGCGGCCGGCGGCGCGCCCCTGTGGGCACCGGCCGGCCCGGCCTGAGTCGCGGAAGCGCGGAACTTTCGGGGCCGGATGCCGGCCGTACACACGTTGCCCCACCGTATAACCAGCCCTGGCGGGCCGCGGTGACAGCGCAGGCTCGCGGGTCTTTGCAAGGAGACAAGCATGAAACGCTTGCAGCGTCTGCTGGTCATCGTGCTCAGCCTGTGTCTCGTCAATGCGGCGCTGATCCAGTCGGTCCACGCCGCGCTGATCCCGACCGAAGAAGTGGTGCGCCTCGCCGACGGCGCCGCGGCCGACTCCGGCCATGCCCGCCTGGCGGCGGTCTTAGCGCGGGCCGAGGTGCGCAGCGAAATGGCCCGCCTGGGCGTCGATCCGGCCGTCGCCGCCGAGCGCGCCG
>DASUZG010000010.1:0-3521 GCA_036376995.1 Azonexus sp.
CGGCGCGCTCGCGCAATTCGCCGACCAGTTCGAGTTCGAGGTGGGTGTAGACCTTGACCTTCCAGGTCCAGCGCACGGTGTCCGAGAGCCACTTGTCGGCCGGGCGGTTCTGCGCCTTGATGCCGAAGCGGGCGGCGATGCGCTGCTCGCAGGCATTCGGGCCGGGCTTGATGGCGTCTTCGTTGAGTTCCGAATCGAGGACCAGCGCGACGTTGAGGAAACCTTCGTTGCGCCCGCGCAGCAAGGCCAGCGCGCGGTGCGAGGGCATGTCGACGATGGCTTCGGCGAAGTCGAACCAGTCGCGGAACTTGGCGCCTTCGGTTTCCTTGCCTTCGATCACGGTGGACTTCAACAGGCCGTGTTCCTTCAGGTAGTCGCGCAGGGTCTGCAGCAGTTGCGCGTCTTCAGCAAATTTCTCCATCAGGATCTGGCGGGCGCCGTCGAGCACCGCCTTGCTGTCGGCGAAGCCGGCCTCGGCATTCAGGTACTTGTCGGCTTCCTCGTCCGGCGTCAGTTCCGGGTTCTCCAGCAGCGCCAGGGCCAGCGGCTCGATGCCGGCTTCGCGGGCGATCTGCGCCTTGGTGCGGCGCTTCTGCTTGTACGGCAGGTAGAGGTCTTCCAGGCGCTGCTTGGTTTCGGCGTCCTCGATCTCGGCTTTCAGTTCGGGCGTCAGCTTGCCCTGTTCCTCGATGCTGGCCAGCACCGCGACGCGGCGTTCTTCCAGTTCGCGCAGGTAGCCGAGGCGTTCTTCCAGCGTGCGCAGTTGCGTGTCGTCGAGTTCGCCGGTCACTTCCTTGCGGTAGCGGGCGATGAAGGGCACGGTGGCGCCTTCGTCGAGCAGGGCGATGGCGGCCTTGACCTGGGCCGGGCGGACGTTGAGTTCGACGGCGATGCGGTGTTCGATGGGTGCGAGCATGAAGATGCGGTGCGGCAAAAAAGGGGGGTGAATGATGCGTAATCCGGCGGCAAATTACAACCGCCGGGACGATGGTGTAGGATGCCTGCCACCAGTATTCCAAGGGGGAGCAGTGCCATGAAGGTCGATACTTATCTGTTCGGGTCCGTCGACGTCGATCCGGAAAAAATCATCACGTTTCCGAACGGCCTGGTCGGTTTCGAGAAATGCCAGCGCTACACGCTGGTCCAGGAGGACGGGCAGGGCGCCAGCTTCACGCTGCAGTCGCTCGACGAGCCGGCGCTGGCTTTCCAGATCGTCGATCCGACCACGCTCGGTTTCAATTACGAGCTGGCCCTGAGCGATGCCGAATCGGCGCTGCTGCATTCGCCGGCCGCCGAGGACGTGGCGGTGATGCAGGTGCTGTTCAAGAAGGAAGGCGGCGCCCAGGCCGACATCGCGCCGAACCTGCGGGCGCCGCTGGTCATCAATGTGCGGGCCCGGGTCGGCCTGCAGAAGGTCATGGAAACCTTCCGTCCGAACGTCACGCTGTCGAACCTGGCCAGCGCCGTCTGAGCCGTCCGGACATCGGGTGAAGCGCGGGGCTGCGGCCCCGCGTTGTCGTTTACAGCGGCGTCAGCGTCTCGCGGTAACGCGCCGCATTGGCCACGTAGTGCGCGGCCGAGGCCCGCAGTTTGGCCACTTCCTCGTCGGACAGCTGGCGCACCACCTTGCCCGGCGAGCCGACGATCAGCGAGCGCTCGGGAAATACCTTGCCCTCCGGAATCAGCGTGTTGGCGCCGACGATGCTCTCCTTGCCGATCACGGCCCGGTTCAGGATAACCGAGCCGATGCCGATCAGGCTGCCGTCGCCGACC
The DNA here is from genome assembly GCA_036376995.1 of Azonexus sp. Taxonomy (GTDB): domain Bacteria; phylum Pseudomonadota; class Gammaproteobacteria; order Burkholderiales; family Rhodocyclaceae; genus Azonexus. The sequence continues at coordinate 1,774 of DASUZG010000010.1, forward strand.
GTGCAGCCATGCAGCATGACCAGATGGCCGACGGTGACGTTGGCGCCGATGTGCATCGGTATCCCTTCGTCGGTATGCAGCACCGAACCGTCCTGGATGTTGGTGTTGTCGCCGATGTGGATCGGGTCGTTGTCGCCGCGCAACGTGGCGTTCCACCAGATCGAGGCGTTGGCGCCGAGGCGGATGTCGCCGATCACCGTGGCGTTGGGGGCGACCCAGGCGTCGGTGCCGAGTTGCGGCGCTTTGTCGCCGAGCTTGAAGAGGGGCATTGCGTCTCCTTGTTCTTGAATGGCCCAGCCGGTTCGGAGCCCGGCCGGGCCGACCATGGTACGCCGCCCCGGCGGCCTACTTCAATGCGTCCAGCGGGGCGCCGAAATTGATGTGGAAGGGCGTGCCGGCGATGACCAGGGCCGGTACCGACTGGACGCCGGCCGCCTCGGCCTCGGCGAGACGGGCGCGCTGGCTGCCGAGATGGACGATCTCGACGTCGTAGCGCTGCGGGTCGAGGGCGGCGGCGAGGCTCTGTTCGGCAGCGACGCAGACCGGGCATCCGGCATGGTAGAAGACGGCTTGGGTTTTCATGGCTTTCTCCGTTAGGTTGAGGACGGGTGCGGCGTGTTTGCCGTGGCACCTGTAGCTATCCTAGGAATGCCGGACGCCGATTGTTAGCGGGCACTTTTCGGTGCCCCGGTTACTTATTGGGGTAAGTTGCTGATTATGGAACAGAAGAAAATTTCGTCGCCGCCCCGGTTGAGCCGCTACCGCAAGCTCGAGGACGTGGTCGGCTGCAAGTGGTCGGTGTCGGTGCTCGGCGCCATCGCCGACGGCGTGACCCGCCCCGGGGCGCTGGAGCGCCACATCGCCGGCATTTCGACCAAGGTGCTCAGCGAGCGCCTGCGCAAGCTCGGCGATTACGGCCTGCTCGACAAGCAGGTCTTCGCCGAGACGCCGCTGCGCACCGAATACGCGCTGACGGAGGCCGGCCAGCAGCTGGTCGCCATCATCCGGCAGATCCGCGACCTCGACGACGCACTCGGGCGCGGCGGCTGATCAGGCGGCAGGCGGCCGGCCGGCGTCGGTGGCCAGGTGCTGGACCACCACCGAGCCGATCAGGTCGCCTTCGACATTGACGGCGGTGCGCACCGTGTCGAGGATGCGGTCGATCGGCAGCAGGATGGCGATGGCCTCGGTCGGCAGGCCGACCGATTCGAGCACCAGTACCATCGACAGCATGCCGGTGCTGGGAATGCCCGGCGCGCCGATGGCGCCCAGCATGGCGACGAAGAAGATGATCAGCTGGCTGGCCAGATCGAGCTCGATGCCGGCCAGGCGGGCGACGAACAAGGCGGCGGTCGCCTCGTACAGCGCGGTGCCGTCCATATTGACGGTGGCGCCCAGCGGCACCACGAAATTGGCGACATCCTTTTTCACGTGCAGGTGCTGCTCGGCGCAGCGCAGCGTCACCGGCAGCGTGGCGTTGCTCGAACTGGTGGCGAAGGCGGTGATCAGCGCCTCGCGGCTGCCCTTGAAGAAATGCAGCGGCGACATCCGGGTCAGCAGCCAGAGCAGCGCCGGCAGGATGATCAGGCCATGCAGCAGCGTGGTGCCGGTGACGACGACGATGAAATGGCCGAGGCTCGTCAGCAACGCGCTCTGCTGGGTGGCGACCAGCTGCAGCAACAGGGCCGCCAGGCCGAGCGGCGCCAGGCGCATGATCCAGCCGACGACCAGCAGGCAGAGTTCCTGCA
>DASUZG010000011.1:0-19298 GCA_036376995.1 Azonexus sp.
GGAGAAGTCGCTTGGATAAGATCAGTTTCGCCGGCCTGGTGATCGGTCTGGTCGCCATCCTCGGCGGCCAGATGCTGGAAGGCGGGCATGTGGGGTCGCTGGTCCAGCCGACCGCGCTGTTGATCGTGCTCGGCGGCACGCTCGGCGCGGTGCTGCTGCAGAGCCCCTTTCACATTTTTCGGCGCGGCATGAAGATGGTCAAATGGGTCTGGATCCCGCCGGTGATCGAGCAGAAGGGCATGATCGAGCAAGTGCTCAAGTGGAGCCAGGTGTCGCGCCGCGAAGGCCTGCTGGTGCTGGAAAACTACATTCCGGCGATCAAGGACGAATTCACCCGCAAAGGCCTGCAGCTGCTGGTCGACGGCGCCGATCCGGAACGCATCCGCGAACTGCTGGAAGTCGAGATCAACACCTTCGAGGACGAGTGGCGCCAGTCGGCCAAGATCTGGGAATCGGCCGGCGGCTATTCGCCGACCATCGGCATCCTCGGCGCGGTGATGGGCCTGATCCACGTGATGGAAAACCTGTCCGACCCGACCAAGCTCGGCGCCGGCATCGCTGTTGCCTTCGTTGCCACCATCTATGGCGTCGGCCTGGCCAACCTGATCTACCTGCCGATCGCCGGCAAGCTGAAGTACTACATCAGCCGGATGGTCGCCTCGCGCGAGATGCTGATCGACGGCCTGGTCGGCATCGCCCAGGGTGATAACCCCCGCATTATCGAGGGGCGGCTGCGGGGCTACCTGCACTGATGGCCCGCCGCCGCCGCGAGGAAGAGCACGAGAACCACGAGCGCTGGCTCGTCTCGTATGCCGACTTCATTACACTGCTGTTCGCCTTCTTCGTCGTGATGTATGCCATCTCGTCGGTCAACGAGGGCAAGTACAAGGTGCTCTCCAACGCGCTGGTCAATGCCTTCAAGAACCAGACGGCGCAGCCCGGCGGGCAGCCGATCACGGTCATCCAGGGCGCCCCGCCGCTGGCGGCGAAGCCGATCGCCCGTCCGGACAAGCTGCCGGACCCGCGCAAGGCGGAGCAGCGCCAGAAAATGAAGAACATCGCCGCCGAGATCATGGCGGCGCTGCAGCCGCTGGTCGCCCAGGGCAAGGTGCGCCTGCTCGAAACCAGCCGCGGCGTGACCATCGAGATCAACGACAGCATCCTGTTCCAGCCCGGGCAGGCGCGCCTGCAGACGGAATCGACCAACGCCATGCTGGTCATCGCTTCGGTGCTGGCGACCTCGGATTTCCCGATCACCGTCGAAGGGCACACCGACAACATCCCGATCTCGACGCCGCAGTTCCCGTCGAACTGGGAACTGTCGGCGATGCGCGCGACCACCGTGCTGCGCCTGTTCAACGATGGCGGCGTCGGTGCCGAACGCCTGACCGCGATCGGCTACGGCGAAACGCGGCCGGTCGAGACCAACACCACAATCGAAGGACGGGCGCGCAATCGTCGGGTCAGCATCCTGATCGATTCGAACCGTCCGGAAGAACCCACCGAGCTATCCGCCGGCGCCCGCTGACGGTGTCGCGGGTCGCGGCCGTCACGGCTCAGGCCGAGTCGACGATACGGCTGCCGCTCGGCGGCGCTGCCTGGCCATCGCTGCCGTAGAGGGCGTTGGCGCTGCGGCGGCTGTCGAGAATGTGCAGCGCTTCGCCGGTCTGCTGCAGGTGCAGGGCGACCAGGCCGGCGTTCAGTTCATGCAGTTGCTTGGCCTCGTTGGCCAGTTCCAGCAATTTTTGCCAGTTCAGCGCGGCGCGTTTCTGCGCAGGGTTGGCGGCCAGCCAGCTGTCCATCGCCGCCCGGGTCTTGTCGGCGCTGCCGATGCCGAGGGCTGCGCGGCGCTCGTTCTCGAGACCGTTCAACTGCTCGACCAGCGCCACCTTGGCGCTGCCGATCGCCGGCAGGGATTCGGGATCGGCCCGGCGCAAGGTCGCCTGCTCGTCCTTGAGCAGTTCGATGAAGCGGGCAACCAGCGCGACTTCGCGCTCGGTGATTGCGCCGAGGTCGGCCATCAGGCTTCGCGGCGGCCGTTGTTGAGCAGGTCGCGGGCGGATTCGATCAGGCGGTCGGCGATGGCCTCCGGATTGATCTTGAAGCGCCCTTCGGCGATCGCCTGCTTGATTTCCTGAATGCGCGCGGTATTGACCGGCGGTGCCTCGCCGCCGCGCAGGCTGCCGGCCAGCGGGCTGAGACTGACCGCCTCGGACGCGTCGGCCGCCGGCGCGGGCTGGGCAGGCTTCGCCTTGGGGGCGATGCCGGCCGTCGTAGGCTTGAATGAACTGTCGATCTTCATGATGACTTCCTGAAAACTTTATGACCCGATCTGTTTAACGGCAGGCTTACTTGAAACTTTAGCCTAAAAATTGACTTCGATCGTACCGTCGGCCTGGGCGATGCCGCTGACCGTCTGTCCGGAATTCATGCGGACCTGCACCACCTGGCCTTCGGCAGCGTTGGTCAGGGCGCGTCCTTCGCTGCTGACGGCGAACCCGGCGCCGCGGGAAATGACGCGTACCGACTGCCCCTGGCGCACGACCAGCGGCGCCACCAACTGGTCGCTGCGCAGCGGCTGGCCGGCGGCCAGCGAATTGCGCAGCGTCTTGCCGACGGCGTCGGCGGTGGCGCCGACGATGCCGGTCGGCAGCGTGGACAGGTCGCCGGAGAGCACTGCGACATCGCCTTCCTGGATGCTTTGACCGGCGCCGAGCGGGCGCGTGGTGACGACATAATTGCCGGTCACGGCAATTTGTACCGGCACCAGCACGCTCCAGACGTTCGGGCCGAGGCAGCGGACGCCGATGTGGGTCCGGCCGTGCAGGCGGCTGCCGGGCGGCGTGTACGCCTCGTGCGCCGAGCACGGCGGCAGGCGGTCGACTTCGAGCCGGCCCATGGTGATCTTCACCTGGCCGGGCAGGCCCTTGGTCTGCAGCCGGACATAGCGTTCGGCCGTGTCGATGACGACATCGGTCTCGGCGGCGGTGGCCGGGCCAAGCACCAGGGCGAAGAGCAGAAAAAGGCAGCGCAGCAGCATGCTGCCATTGTGCCTGATCGCGCCCGGCAGCGGGAGATTGCCCCCGGAATCGCTTGGTGGCACGGAGGATGCTTTCTATCGGGCAGATCAACGGAGCCCGTCGCATGAACGCAATTGCCCAACACGTAGCGGTTTACAGCCAGGCCATGAACCTGCGCACCCAGCGCCACCAAGTGTTGGCGTCCAACGTCGCCAATGCCGATACGCCGCATTACAAGGCGCGCGATTTCAACTTCGCGCAGGCCATGCAGAACGCCATGGGCGGCCGTATGGACGCCGGTGGCATCGGCCTGGCGCGGACGGCGGCGGGACATCTCGACGGGGCCGGCGGCAGCAGCGGGCCGGCGCAATTGCAGTACCGCCAGGAAACCCAATCGGCGGTCGATGGCAACACCGTCGATATGGACGTCGAACGGACGCAGATCGCCGAGAACGCGATGCAGTACCAGATCCTGACGCAACTGATCGGCGACAAGTTCAAGGGCCTGCGCAGCGCGCTGGCTTCGACCAACAGCTAAGGAGCGCGTTCATGAGTCTGCTCAATGTCTTCCAGGTGTCGTCGAGCGCCATGACGGCACAGTCGATGCGCCTGAATGCCGTGGCCTCCAACCTGGCCAACGCCGACAGCATCGTGTCGTCGGACGGCAAGCCGTACCGGGCCAAGCAGGTGGTGTTCGAGGCGACGCCGATGGGCAACAGCGAGCTCGCCAAGGGCGTGCGCGTGCGCCAGGTGGTCGAGAGCGCGGCGCCGGCCCGGATGGTCTACGACCCGAAGAACCCAGCTGCCGACGAGAAGGGCTACGTCGCCTTCGCCAACGTCGATGTGGTCGAGGAAATGACCAACATGATTTCCGCCTCGCGGTCCTACCAGACCAACGTCGAGGTCATGAATACCGCCAAGTCGATGCTGCTGCGCACGCTGCAGATCGCCCAGGGCTGAGCCGACAGGAGATAGAAATGGCTACCGTGAACAACACCAGCAGCGCTTCCACCAATGCCGCCGACCTGTTCGCCAAGATCGGCGGCTCGTCCAGTTCGTCGAGCACCACCGCCACCAGCTCGACGGCGGATATGGAAAACCGCTTCCTGACGCTGCTGATGGCGCAGATCAAGAACCAGGATCCGCTCAACCCGCTCGACAATGCCCAGGTCACCACCCAGCTGGCGCAGCTGAATACGGTCAATGGCATCGAGCGCCTGAATTCGACGCTGAGCCAGCTGCTGTCCGGCTACAACGAGTCGCAGTCGATGCAGGCGGCAGCGATGATCGGCAAAAACGTGATGGTCGCCGGCAAAAACTTGCCGCTGGTCAGCAGCCAGGCGGTCGGCGGCATCCAACTGGCCGGCACCGCTGACCTGGTCAAGCTGACGATCAAGGATTCGACCGGCAAGGTCGTGCATACGCAGGATCTCGGTGCGCACGAGGCCGGCACCTTCTATTTCGGCTGGGACGGCAAGGATGCCGACGGCAAGGTGCTGGCCGACGGCAGCTACACCTTCGCGGTCGAGGCCAGTGCCAACGGCAAGAAGGTCGAGGCCGCCACGATGCAGATTGGCACGGTTTCTGCTGTCGTACGCAGTACGGACGGCTTCCTCCTTGATCTGGGCTCGCTCGGTAGCGTGGCCTTCAAGGATGTTCAGCAAATTCTCTGAGTGAGGTAACAACATGGCATTCCAGCAAGCACTGAGCGGTCTCAATGTGGCCGCCAAGGCGATCGATTCGACCAGCCACAACATCGCCAACTCGAGCACGGTCGGCTACAAGTCCTCGGTCGCCCATTTCGCCGATGTCTATGCCGCCTCGCTGACCGGCGCCGGCGCCAGCCAGATCGGTATCGGCGTCAATCTGGCCGCGGTCCAGCAGCAATTCACCCAGGGCAACATCACCGCCACCAACAATCCGCTCGATATCTCGATCAACGGCGGCGGCTTCTTCCGCATGGACAACAACGGGGCCACGACCTTCACCCGCAACGGCCAGTTCCACCTCGACAAGAACGGCTTCATCATCAACGACCAGGGCCTGACGCTGACCGGCTATGCCGCCCAGAACGGCATCATCGCCCGGACCACGGTGCCCTTGCAGATTTCCGCCTCCTTCCTCGAGCCGCAGGCGACCGGCCTGAACCAGAGCAGTTCGTTCAACGGCATCAAGGCCAACCTCAACCTCGACTCGCGCGAGAGCGAGCCGCCGATGGCCTGGGCGGATGGCGGCGCCCCCGGCGACACCACGGCCTTCACGCCCAACCCGCAGACCTACAACTACTCGACGGCGATGTCGATCTACGACTCGCTGGGCAATTCGCACACGATGTCGTTCTACTTCCGCAAGACGGCCAACGCCGGCGAGTGGGAGGTCTATGCCAACCTCGACGGCACCACCAACCAGAACGTGACGCCCGGCGGCGGCCCGATGGGCACGCTGACCTTCGACCAGAATGGCCAGATTTCCGCCGGCAACCCGATGAACGTCACCGTCGACATCCTCAACACGATGATCAGCCAGGGCCAGCCGGCCGGCAACGGGGCGCTCGATACGCAGACTTTCCCGATCGACTTCCTCGGCACCACGCAGTTCGGCAACCCCTTCGGCACCAACCGCCTGGAGCAGGACGGCTACGCCGCCGGCAACCTGGTCGGCCTGTCGGTGGGCGCCGACGGCATCATCCAGGGCCGCTACAGCAATGGCCAGACGATGGCCCAGGGTCAGGTGGTGCTGGCCAACTTCACCAATCCGAACGGCCTCAAGTCCCTGGGCAACAACCAGTGGACCGAGACTTCGGACTCCGGCCCGCCGATGATCGACGCCCCGGGCACCTCCGGGCGCGGCGCGCTGTCGTCGTCGTCGGTCGAGGAATCGAACGTCGACCTGACGGCCGAGCTGGTCAACCTGATCACCCAGCAGCGCAACTACCAGGCCAATGCCCAGTCGATCAAGACGCAGGACCAGGTCCTGCAGACCCTGGTCAACCTGCGTTAAGCCGTATCCCTGAGCCGCTGCCATGGACCGCCTGATCTATACCGCGATGACCGGCGCCAAGCATGCGTTCATGCAGCAGGCCGGCACCGCCAACAACCTGGCCAACGCCAGCACCGTCGGCTTCAAGGCGCAGGAGCACCGCTTCCGCGCCGTGCCGGTGCTCGGCGAGGGCATGCCGACGCGCGCCTTCACCGTCGATGCCTCGGTCAGCGACGTGTTCGAGCAGGGGCCGATGATGTTTACCGGCAACAACCTCGACGTCGCGGTCCAGGGCAAGGGCTGGATCGCCCTGCAGATGCCCGACGGCAGCGAGGCCTACACCCGCGCCGGCGGCCTGCAGGTGGACGTCAACGGGCTGCTGCAGACCAAGAGCGGCTACAACGTGGCCAGCGACGGCGGCGCCATCAACATCCCGCCGGACAACAACATCGAGATCGGCTTCGACGGCACGGTCTCGGTGATCTCGACCTTCGGCACGCCGAACAACGTCAACGTGATCGGCCGCATCAAGCTGGTCAATCCGCCGGAAGGCGACCTGGTGCGCGGCGGCGACGGCCTGTTCCGGCTGCGCAGCGGCCAGCCTGCGCCGGTCGACGAGACGGTCAGCCTGGCCGCCGGCGCGCTGGAAGGCAGCAACGTCAATGTCACCGATGCGATGGTCAACCTGATCAGTCTGTCGCGCCAGTTCGAGATGCAGATCAAGCTGCTGCAGACCGCCGATACCAATGCCCAGCGCGCCGACCAGCTGCTGTCGCTGAATGCCTGATAGGACCTGAACCATGATCCGTTCCCTGTGGATTGCCCGCACCGGCCTCGACGCCCAGCAGACCCAGCTCGACGTCATCTCCAACAACCTGGCCAACGTCAGCACCAACGGCTACAAGCGCTCGCGCGCGGTGTTCGAGGACCTGCTGTACCAGACCATCCGCCAGCCGGGCGCCCAGACCTCGCAGCAGAACCAGGTGCCGGCCGGCCTGCAGCTCGGCACCGGGGCGCGGCCGGTGTCCACCGCCCGCTTGTTCACCCAGGGCAATCTGCAGAAGACCGACAATCCGCTCGACATGGCCATTCAGGGCCACGGCTTCTTCCAGGTGCTGCTGCCCGACGGCACCACCGCCTACACTCGTGACGGTTCGTTCCAGAAGGACAACCAGGGACAGATCGTCACTTCCGACGGTTATCCGCTGCAGCCGAACATCACCATCCCGGCCGATGCCCAGAGCATCTCGGTCGGCACCGACGGCACCGTCTCGATCACCCAGGCCGGCGTCATCGGCAGTACCCAGATCGGCACCATCCAGGTGGCTACCTTCATCAATCCGGCCGGCCTGCAGAGCATGGGCCAGAACCTGTACCTGGAAACCGCGGCGAGCGGCACGCCGACGCCCAACACGCCGGGCACCAACGGCGCCGGCACGGTCAACCAGCTCTATGTCGAGACCTCCAACGTCAACGTGGCCGAGGAACTGGTGACCATGATCCAGACCCAGCGGGCCTACGAACTCAATTCCAAGGTGGTGTCGACGTCGGATGCCATGCTCGGCCGCCTGACGCAACTGTGAGGTGATGTGATGAAACGCCTTGCCCTGCTGGCCCTGGTCGTGAGCGCCGGCTGCACGACGGTGCCGCCGACCAACGTCCATCAACCGATGTCGGCCCGGCCGGCCCCCCGCCTCGAGGCGCCGGGCGCCAACGGGGCGATCTGGCAGGCCGGTTACAGCCGGCCGCTGTTCGAGGATCGCCGGGCGCGCTACGTCGGCGACACGATGACCATCAAGATCGTCGAGAACACCAATGCCACGGCCAAGTCGAACCGCAAGGTGGACAAGGTCGGCAGCATCACCGCGGCGGTCGGCGCGCTGGCCGGCCTGCCCGGCAAGAGCCTGCTCGGCCTCAACCTCGATGCCGACAGCAACAATTCCTTCAGCGGCAAGGGCGAAGCCGCCAACAACAACGCCTTCACCGGCAACATCAGCGTCACCGTCATCGACGTGCTGCCCAACGGCAACCTGATGGTGTCCGGCGAGAAGCAGCTGGCCATCGGCAACGAGCAGGAGTTCGTCCGCATCTCGGGCGTCGTCAATCCGAGCTTCGTCGATGCCTTCAACACCATCCAGTCCTCCAACGTCGCCGATGCCCGGATCGAGTACAAATCCTCCGGCCAGATCAGCGAAGGCCAGGTCATGGGCTGGATGGCACGATTCTTCCTTAATGTCCTGCCATTCTAGGAACGACGGGCGGAGGGGCATCATGATGGGAAAAAGCGGCAAATGGTACCGGCAGGCGGCAATCGTCGCCGCTCTGCTGCTGCCGCTGTGCGGCCAGCCGGTGCTGGCCGAGCGCGTCAAGGATCTGGCCGCGGTGCAGGGCGTGCGCCACAACCAGCTGATCGGCTACGGCCTGGTGGTCGGCCTCGACAATACCGGCGACCAGACGACGCAGACACCTTTCACCACTCAGGCGATCGGCAACATGCTGTCGCAGATGGGGCTCAACCTGTCGGCCGACCAGGCCACCAAGCTGCAGCTGAAGAACGTCGCCGCGGTGATGCTGACCGCCTCGCTGCCGCCGTTCGCCAAACCCGGCCAGCCGATCGACGTGACCGTCTCGTCGATGGGCAACGCCAAGAGCCTACGCGGCGGCACCCTGCTGATGACCCAGCTGAAGGGCGGTGACGGCCAGGTGTATGCGGTGGCCCAGGGCAACGTGCTGGTCGGCGGCGTCGGCGCCTCGTCCGGCAATTCCAAGGTCACCGTCAACCACCTGGCGGCCGGCCGCATTCCCGGCGGCGCCACGGTCGAACGCGCGGTGCCGACGCCGGTCGGGCAGGGCGGCTATGTCTATTACGAGCTGACGGAAACCGATTTCGGCAATGCCCAGGTCGTCGTCGATGCGATCAACAAGACCATGGGCCAGGGCACGGCGCAGGCCCTCGACGGTCGCCGCGTCGCCGTCCGGGCGCCGGACGACCTCAGTGCCCGGGTGGCCTTCCTCGGCCGCATCGACAATCTCGAAGTGCGCCGCCAGGCCGGCTTGGCCAAGGTCGTCATCAATCCGCGCACCGGCTCGGTGGTGATGAACCAGAAGGTCAGCATCGAAGCCTGCACCGTCGCCCACGGCAGCCTGTCGGTGGTGGTCGAGGGGGCGCAGCCGCTGCTCGGCCAGCCGGCCGATATCCAGGTCAAGCAGGACGGCAGCAGCCTGATCTCGGTCAAGGCCGGGGCCAACCTGGCCGACGTGGTCAAGGCGCTGAACGCGCTGGGTGCCAATCCGCTCGACCTGCTGGCCATCCTCCAGGCGATGAAGTCGGCCGGGGCGCTGCGCGCCGACCTCGAAGTGATCTAGGGCCGGCGATGGCGATCAAGATCCAGAACCTGCCCAACCGGGCAGCGTTCGACGTCCAGTCGGCCCAGGACCTGCGCACCCAGTTCGCCAAGAACCCGCAGGAGGGCCTGAAGGCCGCTGCGCAGCAGTTCGAGCAGATGTTCCTGCAGATGGTCATGAAGAGCATGCGCGACACCGTGCCGCAGGACGGCCTGATGCACAGCGACCAGTCGCGCTTCTACACCGCCCTGCTCGACCAGCAGATGGCGCAAAACCTCGCTACCAGCGGCAACGGTGTCGGCTTTGCCAAGCTGATCGAGCAACAGCTCGGCAAGACCGTCAGCAGCGGTGCCGAACTGGCCGCGCCGGGCGAGGCGGCGGCAAAGGCTGCCGGCAATGCGCTGCCGCTGGCCACGGTCGACGGCCGCCATCTGCGCCACAGCCCGGTGCCCAGTTCGCTGCCGACTTCGGCGGCCTATGCCGCCCCGGCCAAGACGACGCAGCCGGCAAGCGCCGGCGAGGTGCCGGCGACGGCCCGCGACTTCGCCAGCCGGGTCTGGCCGCATGCGGTCGAAGCCTCGCGCTCGACCGGCATCCCGCCGCAGTTCCTGGTCGCCCATTCGGCGCTGGAAAGCGGCTGGGGCCGGCACGAGATTCGCGGCGCCGACGGTTCTTCCAGCTACAACCTGTTCGGCATCAAGGCCGGCAAGGGCTGGACCGGGGCCACCGTCGAGGCGACCACCACCGAATACGTGAACGGCCAGCCGCAGCAGGTGGTCGAGCGCTTCCGTGCCTACGCCTCCTACGAGGAGAGCTTCCGCGACTACGCCGCGCTGCTGCGCGACAGCACGCGTTACAGCAGCGTGATCGGGTCGCAGGATGGCACGGAGTTTGCGAGACGTCTGCAGCAGGCAGGGTATGCCACCGATCCGATGTACGCCGACAAGCTGGCGCGCATCATCAACGGCCCGACCCTGCGGCAGGCGCTGATCGGTTGAGGCGTCGCTAAACTTTGCGGCCGACCGGTCGTTAACCTCCTTGAGGTGAATGATGAGTACAGGACTTTTCAGTATTGGCGTAAGCGGCATCAATGCCGCCCAACTCGGTCTGCTGGCGACCGAGCATAACGTCGTCAATGCCAACACGCCGGGCTATACCCGGCAACGCACGGTGCAGGCCACCAACATCGCGGTCAACACCGGCGCCGGTGCGATCGGCCAGGGCGTCCATGTCCAGACCATCGAGCGGCTGTACAACCAGTACCTGACGCAGCAGGTCGACACGGCGCAGACCAAGGTCAGCGAGCTCGATACCTTCTATACCCAGATCAAGCAGATCGACAACCTGCTGGCCGACTCCAGCGCCGGCCTGTCGCCGGCGCTGCAGGACTTCTTCTCCGGCGTCCAGCAGGTGGCGTCGAACCCGTCGCTGTTGCCGGCCCGGCAGGCGCTGCTGTCCTCGGCGCAGACGCTGACCGAGCGCTTCAAGGCGATCGACGCGCGGCTGACGGAAATGAGCAACGAGATCAACGGCCGCATCAGCGACGCGGTGAACGAGGTCAATACCTACGCCACGCTGATCGCCGACGTCAATCAGCGCATCGTCATCTCGGAAGCCAGCTACGGCCAGCCGGCCAACGACCTGCTCGATCAGCGCGACCGGCTGATCGGCGAGCTGAACCAGATCATCAAGGTGTCGACCACCACCAATTCGGACGGCAGTTTCAACGTCTTCATCGGCAGCGGCCAGCAGCTGGTGGTCGGCGGCACGGCGCAGCAGCTGACGGCGACCGCCTCGCAGGCCGATCCGTCGCGCATCGTGGTCGGCCTGAAAACGCCGACCGGGGCGCTGGAATTGCCGGAAAACCTGGTCGTCGGCGGCGAACTGGGCGGCCTGGTCGCCTTCCGCGCCGATTCGCTCGACAGCGTGGCCAACGAGGTCGGCCGCCTGGCGGCCTCGCTGAGCCTGACCTTCAACGCCCAGCTCGGCCTCGGCCAGGACCTGCTCGGCCGCATCGCCGGCGAGGCCGGCTTCATCGGCGAACTGTTCTCGATCACGCCGAGCACGGTGCTGCCGATGTCGCCCAATGCCGACAACACCGGCAGCGGCGACCTGACCGCCACCTTCTCGGCCCCGGTGGCGCCGCAGCCGCCGGACTTCAGCGGCAACTTCTATACCGAGCAGAAAGCCAGCGACTACCGCATCGCCTTCAGCGCGGGCGGCAACTACACCATCACCCGCCTCAGCGACAATTTCCAGATCACCGGCACGGGCACCGGCACCGTCAGTTTCGACGGTATCGACATGAACATCGGGGCGGTCGGCGACGACGGCGACAGCTTCATGCTCCGGCCCTATGCCGAGATGGCCCGCAACGTCTCGGTGAACGAGCGGCTCGCCGCCGATCCGCGGCTGATCGCCGCGGCGGCGCCGGTCAGCGTGACGCCGGGCGTCGCCAACACCGGCACGCTGAAGATTTCCCAGGGCGTGGTCGGCACCGGCTACACGGCCCCGGCCGGCGCGCTGACGCTGACCGCCACACAGACCGATCTGCAAGGCCTGCCGGGGGCGTGGACGGCGATCTATTCGGACGGCAGCGAAGTGCCTGGCGCCGGCGACATCCCGCTGACCAGCGGGGCCGCCACGCTGACCGGTTTCACTTACGACAACATGCATTTCACCGTCTCCGGCGCGGCGCCGGCGGCCGGTACCGACAGCTTCGTCATCGATCGCAACACCAATGGCGTGCAGGACGGCCGCAATGCGATCCTGTTCGCCCGCCTGCAGACGCAGAACACGATCGGCGGCGAGAGCGGCGTCGAGGGCGGCCGGGCGACCTTCCAGTCGGCCTACGCGACGCTGGTCGCCGACAACGGCATCCGCACGCGCGAGGCCAAGGTCCAGCTCGACGCCCAGACGTCGGTCCTGCAACAGGCGCAGATGACGCGGGAAAGCCTGTCCGGCGTCAATCTGGATGAGGAGGCGGCGAACATGCTGAAGTACCAGCGGGCCTACCAGGCCTCGTCGAAAATCCTCGAAATCGGCAACAAGCTGTTCGATACCCTTCTGTCGCTCGGCTAACAGGAGCCACGGTCATGCGCGTCAGCACCTCCCAGATCTTCAATTCCGGCACCGTCGGCATCCAGAACCGCCAGTTCGAGCTGTTCCGCACGCAGCAGCAGCTGTCGACCGGGCGCCGCATCCTGTCGCCCGAGGACGATCCGATCGGCGCGTCGCAAGCGCTGCAGGTGAGCCAGTCGAAAGGGGTCAACGAGCAGTTCCTGGACAACATCGGCGATGCCAACAGCAAGCTCAATCTGCTCGATTCGACGCTGGCCGGCGTCGAGGATGAGCTGCAGGTGGTCTACGAGCGCGCCGTGCAGGCCGGCAATGCCAGCTACAGCCCCGCCCAGCGCGGCATGATCGCCGAGGAGTTGAAGCAACGCCTGAACAGCCTGATCAATCTGGCCAACACCCAGGATGCCACCGGTCTCTACGTGTTCGCCGGCTTCAAGTCCTCGACCGAACCGTTCCAGGTGAATCCGGCGGCGACGTCGCCCTATTCGCTCGGCAACACCCGTGTCACCTACAGCGGCGACGGCGGCAACGAAGTGCTGCAGGTCAGCACCTCGCGCGTGATCTCCACCTCGGAAAACGGCATCGACGTGTTCATGCAGGTGCGCGACGAGCAGGGCAACAGCACCGGACGCTCGATGTTCGACAGCCTGCAGAACATGATCGACATCCTCGATCCGGCCAGCGGCGTGCCCTATACCGCCGCCGCCTATGGCCAGGCGCTCGACGACGCCGGCGCGGCGATCGCCCACCTGTCGACGGTGCGCGCCTCGGTCGGCGCCCGCATGCAGTCGCTCGACAGCATGGCGGCGACTGCCGAAGACAGCGACTATCTGTACGAGACCCGCTTGTCGCAACTGCAGGACCTCGACTACACCGATGCCATTTCCCAGCTGTCGCGCCTGCAACTGCAGCTCGAAGCCTCCCAGCTGTCGTTCAAGCAGACCAGCCAGCTCAGCCTGTTCAACATCCTATGAAGCGTGCCGCACCCTTCCTGCTGGCGGCGGCGCTGGCCGTCGGCGGCTGCAGTTCGCCGGGCTCCACCCCGGATCCGCTGATTCCCGACAAGGTCATCCATCTGACCTCGGAAACCAGCATCAAGCTGTCGTCGCTGGCCAACGCGGTGGTGGTCGCCGCGGCCATCTATTTCATCTACGACCCGCTGGCGCCGAACTGGGAAATCGAGGAGGCGCGCCTGAACGACACGACCTACCGCCTGTCGATGAAGATGAAGCGCTATCACACCGGCGGCACCGGCGAGTCGATCCAGCTGCTGAAGCGGCGGGCCAGCCAGCTGCAATACAGCAACGGCTTTCACAGCTACCAGATTCTCGAATACACCGAGGGCATCGATTCGCAGACCCTCGGCGCCCGGCGCGTGGCCGAAGGGGTGATCCGCCTGGTGCAGCAGCAACAGGCCGATTCCTTCCTGCAGAACTAGCGGAGCACGGCGAAGCCGAGCATCGCCCCGAGACCGATCTCGAACACCGCCTGGATCGGCTCGGCCAGGTAGTGCAGGCTGATCGCCAGCACCACGAAGCCGCCGATCAGGGTCAGCGGAAAGCCGAGCGCGAAGATGTTCAGTTGCGGCGCCGCCCGCGTCAGCACCGCCAGCGCCAGGTTGGTGATCATCAGCGCCACCACCACCGGCAGGGCCAGCAGCAGGCCGGCCGAGAAAATCGTGCTGCCCAGCTGCACCAGATTCAGCCACGAGGCCGCCGCCAGCGGCGTGGCGCCGATCGGCATGGCGACGAAGCTCTGCGCCAGCGTGGCGAAGTAGAGCAGGTGGCCGTTCATCGACAGGAACAGCAGCAGTGCGATGAGGCCGATGAATTCGGCGACCACCGGCGTCTGCGCGCCGCGCAGCGGATCGTAGAAGGTGGCGAAGCCGAGGCCCATCTGGAAGCCCATGAATTCGCCGGCCATGTCGAAGGCGGCGAAGACGATGCGGGCGGCGAAGCCCATGGCGATGCCGATCAGCATCTGCTGCAGCATGATCCACAAGCCGGCCAGCGTCGCCGGCGGCACCGCCGGCATCGGCGGCAGGACCGGGGCGATGGCCAGGGTGATGGCCAGCCCGAGGATCAGCCGGGTGCGCTGCGGAATGACCGCTGTACTCCACAGCGGCGCGGCGGCGATGAAACCGAGGATGCGGGCGAGCGGGAAGATGAGGGCGGCGATCCAGGCATCGATCTGGGCCGTGCCGATGCTGATCATGGCTAGCCGATCAGTTGCGGGATGCTGCCGAACAGGCGCTGGATGTAATCGACCAGGTATTGCAGCATCCACGGTCCGAACAGCAGCATGACGACGAACATCGCCACCAGCTTGGGCACGAACTGCAGCGTCGATTCGTTGATCTGCGTGGCGGCCTGGAAGATGCTGATGATCAGGCCGACGACCAGGGCCGTGACCAGCGTCGGCGCGGCGATGATCAAGGTGACCTCGATCGCCTGGCGGCCGATTTCCATGACGGTGCCCGGGGTCATGGCGTGAAGCTCTGGACCAGCGAGCCGATCACCAGGTGCCAGCCGTCGACCAGCACGAACAGCATCAGCTTGAACGGCAGGGCGACCATGATCGGCGACATCATCATCATGCCCATCGACATCAGCAGGCTGGCCACCACCATGTCGATGACCAGGAAGGGAATGAACAGGATGAAGCCGATCTGGAAGGCAGTCTTCAACTCGCTGATGACGAAGGCCGGGATCAGCACGCGCAGCGGGATGTCGTCCGGCTTCTCGAAGCGTTCGGCCTTGGCGACGCCGGCGAACAGCGCGAGATCCGATTCGCGCGTCTGCTTGAGCATGAAGCCGCGCAGCGGCACCGCTGCGCGTTCGGCGGCCTGCATCACGTTGATGCGGTTTTCCGACAGCGGCACGTAGGCTTCGGTATAGACGCGATCGAGCACCGGACTCATGACGAAGAACGTGAGAAACAGCGACAGGCCGATCACTACCTGGTTGGGCGGCGAGGTCTGGGTGCCGATGGCCTGGCGCAGCAGCGACAGCACGATGACGATGCGCGTGAAGCCGGTCATCATCAGTACGGCCGCCGGGATGAAGGTCAGCGCCGTCATCAGCAGCAGCGTCTGGACCGTCAGCGAATAGGTCGTGCCGCCGCCGGCTGCCGGCGTGCTGGTGACCGCCGGCAGGCCGCCACTGGCCTGCGCCATGGCCAGGCCGGCCGGCAGGAGCAGGGCCAGCAGCGCGAACAGGCGCCTAGTCATGGCGGCGGCGTTCGCTGACGTTCTGCAGCCACTGGGCGAACGGGCTGCCCGGGCCGGCCTCGCCGGCCGGCAGCTCGCCCTTGGCCAGCCGGTGCAGGGTGCGGATCTGGCCCGGCACGATGCCGATGACCAGCCATTCCTCGCCAACTTCGAGCAGCACGATGCGCTCGCGCGGCCCCAGGGCGACGCCACCGATCACACGCATGCCGCCCTGGCCGAAACCCTTGCCGCCGGTGACCTTGCGCGCCAGCCAGGCGGCGCCGAGCAACAGGCTGACGATCAGGGCCAGGGCGAAGCCAGCCTGGGCGTAGGTGCCGGCCGAAATGCCGGGGGCACTGGTGTCGGCGGCGGCCGCGGACAGGGGAAGGAGCAGGGGAAGAAGGCGCAGCAAGGAGAAAGGCCCGTCACACGATGTGGTCAGGGCGCTATCTTAAAGCAAACTCGGCAACCGACGCTCAGCGGTTGAGTTTGCGCATGCGCTCCGAGGGCGTGATGATGTCGGTCAGGCGAATGCCGAACTTGTCGTTGACGACGACCACTTCGCCCTGGGCGATCAGCGTGCCGTTGACCAGTACGTCCATCGGCTCGCCGGCCATGGCATCGAGTTCGACGACCGAGCCGTGGGCCAGTTGCAGCAGGTTCTTGATGGTGATCTTGGTGCGCCCGAGCTCGACGGTGATCTGGACCGGGATGTCGAGAATCATGTCGAGTTCGTTCATCATCCCGGCGGCGGCGCCGGGGCCGCCGAAGGACGGGAAGATGTCGGCCGGCTGGGCATTCGGGGCCGCGGCAGGGGTCGAATCGGCGACCGCCTGCTCGGCCATGGCGGCCGCCCAGTCGTCGTCGCTGATCTGGCCGTCGTCCTCGGCAACCGGGTTATCGAAGTTTTCCATTTCGTCAGCCATGTTTTTCTCCCATCGCCGGCTCGGCGGCCGGCGTGTCGGACGATGATGCCTTGAATCGTTCGACCTTCAATGCGTACTGGCCGTTCTGCTGGCCATAGGAACATTCCATCAGCGGGACGTTGTCGACCAGCGCCTCGATATGCTGCGGAATGTTGATCGGTATCACGTCGCCGGCCTTGAGTTCGAGGATCTGCCCCAGCGTGATGCGGCCGTTGCCGAGATTGGCGACGATTTCCACTTCGGCGCCCTGCAGCTGCTTGCGCAGCGTGACGATCCAGCGCTTGTCCGAGGACAGCTGGTCGCTCTGCATGGTGCTGTAGAGCAGGTCGCGGATCGGCTCCAGCATCGAGTACGGGAAGCAGATGTGCATGTCCGCCGTGGCGCCGCCGAATTCCAGCGTGAAGGTCGTCGAGACGACGATTTCCGACGGCGTCGCGATGTTGGCGAACTGCGAGTTCATCTCCGAGCGCACGTACTCGAAGTGAATGTCGTGCACCGGCTTCCACGACTTGCTGTATTCGGCGAACACGACGCCGAGCAGCCCCTGGATGATGCGCTGCTCGGTGGCGGTGAAGTCGCGGCCTTCGACCCGGGTATGGAAGCGGCCGTCGCCGCCGAACATGTTGTCGACGACCAGGAACACCAGGTTCGGGTCGAACACGAACAGCGCCGTGCCGCGCAGCGGCTTGGCGACGACCAGGTTCAGGTTGGTCGGCACCACCAGGTTGCGGATGAATTCGCTGTATTTCTGCACGCGGATCGGTCCGACCGAGATTTCCGCGTTGCGGTGCATGTAGTTGAACAGGCCGATGCGCAGGTAACGGGCGAAGCGCTCGTTGACCAGTTCCAGGGTCGGCATCCGGCCGCGGACGATGCGTTCCTGCGTGCCGATGTTGTAGGCGCGGATGTCGCCGCCACCGCCACCGTGCTCCTCGGGCTCGTCCGCCTCCCCGGTGACGCCCTTGAGCAGGGCATCAACCTCGTCCTGGGAGAGAAAGTCGCCGGCCATGGCTCCTTACTGGATGATGAAGGAGGTGAACAGGACCGACTGCACCGGGCCTTCGATATGGCCGCCGCCCTTCTTGCCGCGGGCGGGCGGGGCGATGGCCGCGTTGATTTCGTCCTTGAGGGCCTGGGCCAGCTGTTCCTTGCCCTCCTTGGGCAGCAGCTCGGAGGCCTTCTTCGACGACAGCAGCAGCGTGATGTTGTTGCGGATGCGCGGCATCAGCGCCTTCAGCGCGGCGTCGGCCTCGATGTTCTCGAGTTCGAGCGAGAGCACGACCTGCAAGTACTGGTCGCCGGTCTCCGGCACCAGGTTCACGGTGAAGGGTTCGAGATTGACGAACACCGGCAGGGCGGCGGGGCCGTCCTTCTTCTTGGCCTTCTTCGGCTTGGCGGTCTCTTCGGCGTATTCGTCGTCTTCTTCGTCGGCATGGCCGCCGGCCAGCAGCTTGTAGGCCACGCCGCCGCCGACCACGACCAGCAGCAGGACCGTCGCCAGGATGATGATCAGGAGCTTCTTGCTCTTCTTCGGCGCCTCTGCGGTTCCCTCGTCCGCCGGCTTGGCTTCCTTGGCCATGTCTAATCCTCTTTAGTCAGTTCCGGTGTGTTCAGGCGAACAGGTCGACCAGGCCGCGCCCCCGTTGCAGAACCGACGTACCGGCCGTGTCCGCCCCTTTATCATTGGCCGGGAGTATAGCGTTTTCGTCTGCCGAACGGGTTCCGTTCGCATCTGCGAAGGGCGTGTCGCTGCGCTGTTGCGACAGGTTGGCGCCGACGTTGGCCTGGCCCAGGTTGATGCCCGCCGACGACAGCATTTCCTTCAGTTGCGGCATGGCGCTTTCGATGGCCTGGCGCACTTCGGCATGCGGCGAGGCGAAGGCGATGCTGGCCTGGTCGCCGCTCAGGTTGAGCGTGATCTGGACCGGTCCCAATTGCGGCGGGTTGATGTTCAGTTGGGCCGACTGCTGGTCATTCCGGGCCAGCCAGACGATCTTGTCGCCGAATTGCTGCGGCCAGGCGGCGGATTGCAGGTGGGCGTTGATGCCGTGGCGCTGGCTGTGGACGAGCCCGGTGTCGCTGGCCTGGCTCGGCGCGGTGCTCGCAACCTGGGTGGGTACCACCGGCGGCGCTTCGCTGGCCGGGGTCTCGGCGGCAATATTTGCCGCCGGGGCGGCGCTCCGGCCCGGCGCAGTGGTGTTTTGCAGCAGCTTGTCGAAGGTGCTGGCCGCCTCTTCGGGCGTGGCGCGCGCCGCCGACGGTTCGCCCTGGGTGGCCAGGATCGGTTCCGGGTTCGGACGGGTGCCGCTGCCGGTGGCCCGGACGTCACCGCTGGCCACGCCGGCGTCGGCAGCCTTGGCAGCCGTGTGCACGCTGCGGGCGGCGTTCTCGGTCGCGGCCGGATGGCCGAACAGCGAGGCCAGCAGGGCGGCGTCGGGATGGCCGCCGGCCTCGTCGGCGCGCTCGTCGCCGGCTATTTCGTCCTTGGCCGCGCTGGCCGCGATGCCGCCGGCCTCGGTGGCGGCGCCCATCAGGCTGAGCAATTCGCCGTTCAGCAGGGCCGCGAAATCGCCGGCTGCGCCTTCGCCAGTGCCGGCCGCGGCGGACGCGGTGCCGGGCAGCTTGCCGCTGGCCAGCGCAGGAATGACGGTAATGCCCATGGTGACTCCTTGAAAGGCGTTGATCTGCCTGAAGGAAAGCAATGAGCGTGCCGGGGTTTTAGTCGTCGGAGGGGTTGGCTGT
>DASUZG010000012.1:0-7004 GCA_036376995.1 Azonexus sp.
CGAGCAACTGAGCCTCGACCTGCCGGAAGACAACGTCGCCCTGCCGCCGGCGACGGCGCTGGCCATCTACCGCATCGTCCAGGAGGCGCTGACCAACATCCGCAAGCATGCCGCGGCGCGCCGGGTGCATCTGTCGCTGCATGTGGCCGCCGGCCAGCTCGAACTGGTCGTCGCCGACGACGGCGCCGGCTTCCGCACCGGCTGGGTGCGCGGCCGCCACCACGGGCTGAGCGGCATGAAGCACCGCGTCCAGATGTGCGCCGGCGATTTCGCGGTGACCAGCCAGCCCGGCCTGGGCACCCGCATCGTCGTGCATATCCCGCTGCCCCCGGCTGTCGAAAGCGTCCCTCAGCCGGGTGCGGCGGCGCGCACGTAGGCGACCAGCTCGGCCAGCTGGGTGGCCTTGTCGAAAAAGCATTCGCTGCCCAGCGCCAGGCAGCGTTCGCGCACCACCGGCTGGCCGTGGTTGGAAAAGATCACGGCGCGCGGCCGGCCGAAGCGTTCCGGCGCCCGCGCCAGGGCGTGCAGCACGCCCAGCCCGCTGCCGCCGCACAATTCGAGATCGATGATGGCGAGGTCGGGCTGCTGGCGCTGCAACAGTTCGAGGGCGGTCCCCTCGTCGGCGGCGCCGCCCACCACTTCAACCCCGGCCAGTTCGCCGAGGGCGGCGCCCAGCGTCTGGCGGACCAGCGCAGAATCCTCGATGAGAACCACCTTGAGCGGCAGGCAGCCGGTATCGCCCACATCCGGCCTCATTCGGCCAGGAGGCCATTGCGCAGCGCGTAGGCGGCCAGTTCGGCGTTGCTCGCCAGGCCGAGCTTGTCGAGCAGCCGGGAACGGTAGGTGCTGACCGTCTTGATGCTCAGGTGCAGGATGTCGCCGATCTCGGTGACCGACTGCCCGCGGGCGAGGCGCAGGAAGACCTGCAGCTCGCGCTCGGAGAGCTGCTCGTGCGGCGCCGTGGCGACCGCTCCGGCGACCGTGCCGGCCAGCAGTCCGGCCATGTGCAGCGACAGGTAGCGGCGGCCCTGGGCGACGGTGCGCACGGCCTGCACCAGTTCCGCCTGGCCGCATTCCTTGCACAGGTAGCCGTCGGCGCCGTGGCGGATCATGGTCAGCGCGTAGCGCTCCTCGGGATAGCCGGTCAGGACCAGCACGCGCAGGTCGGCATGGCGCTGGCGCAGGGTGCGCAGCACATCGACGCCGCTCTGCCCGGGCAGCCCCAGGTCGAGCAGCAGCACGTCGCAGCCGGTGTCCTGCAGGCGCGCCAGCGCCTCCTCGCCGGAAGCGGCTTCGAAGGCGATGACGACGTCCGATTCGTCGGCCAGCATCTCGCGAAAGCCGGCGCGCACGATTTCGTGGTCATCGACGATGGCCAGGCGCAACACCGGCGTTTCCTTCGCTGCCGAACATCCCGGGCCGGCCGCTTCAGTGCGCCGCGGCGCCGGCGATGGCGGCGCGCGTCGCTTCGTGCAGGGGCTGGCGCGGCCCGCCCAGGCGCACCGCCTGCTCGGCCGCGGCCAGCGCTTCGGCCGGGCGGCCGGCCTCGTGCAGGGTCTGGGCGAGATTGTTCCAGGCCTCGGCGGCGTCCGGATGGTCGATGGTGGCCTGGCGGTAGGCGGCCTCGGCCGCCGCCAGGTCGTGCCGCCAATAGGAGGCGTTGCCGAGCGCCAGGCGCGCCGTCAGGTGGCTGGGCCAGCGCTCCAGGACGGCGGCGTAGGCCGGCAGCGCCGCCGCGCCGGCAACCCGTTCGAGCCCGGCGGCGGCGGCCACCAGGCGGTCCGGCGTGGCGCTGGCCGGCAGGTGGTGCGGCGGCAGCGCGACAAACGCCCAGCGCCCGGCCCTGGCCCAGCTGCGGTCGAAGCTGGCGAAGTTCTCGACCAGCCGCTCGGTGACGCCCGAGCGCAGGATCAGCTGGCCCTGCGGCCGGTCGTAGCCGATCACCACCGCGTAATGCCAGCGCGTTCCCCACGCCCCGCCGAGATCCTGCAGCACCAGCACCGGGTGGCCGGAACGCAGTTCGGCCAGCAGCGCTTCCGGCGTCGGGTCGAGGACATAGGGCAGCAGCCCGGCGCGGCGTGTGGCGGCGAGCAGCTCGACCTGCAGGCTGCCCTGGCGGCCGGGCAGATAGACCGCGGCGCGCAACGCCTCCGGCGAGCGCTCGACGCCGGCCGCGCCGAGCACCGTGGCCAGGGCGGCCGGGCCGCACTGGTAGGCCTCCTGCGGATAAAACGGCACGGCCGCCATCTCGATGCGCGGCAACTCTTCCCCGGCCATCTCGTCGCTGGGGAAGGGAACGTTGCTGCAGGCGGCCAGGCCGAGGCAGGCGGCGGCCAGCCAGGCGCGCGTGCCGGTGCCGGACATGGGCTAGAGGACGAGGACGAGCAGCAGCACGGCGAGCACGACGATGACGACGATCTCGGTGGTGGTGAACTCGCCGCCGGCCGGCAGGCTGTCGATGTTGCGCGCCAGCGTGCGGATTTCCTCCTGGCTCATCGCGTCGACCCGGTCGGCGGCGCTGATGCTGTCCACGCCGAACAGCTGCAGTTTCTCGACGACGTTGGCGCGCTCGAGGAAGGCCTTGACCTTGGCCCGTTCGACGTCGGCCGCCGTCGGGTTGGCCAGCTGGTCGGTGGTGACGATGTCCGCCCGGGCCGGCAGCGGAAGCAGGGCAAAGGCAGTCAGGGCGGCGAGCAGCCACCGGCGGGAAATTCGGGTATTCATGGCGGTCCTCCTGCAGCGGATGAGGGAGTGGCCGGGCATGGCGCAGCGCCGGCCCAAGCACATTTAAGCGCCGGCTTTGAAGAAAGCCGGCAGTTCCTGGCATGGGCCGATTGGCGCAGGCCGTTTCCTACGCGCGGACCGCCCGCTGCCGACAGCTTTCATCGGGCCGGGCGGCTAGGATGGAGCCGACTGCGGGGGCCGGGTCGGCCGTCCCGTCGGCATCCGGTTTTCCGGATCACCCACCGACAAGGAGTACTCCAGATGCAAAACAAGATCCTCATCGCCGCCGCGCTCGTCCTGCCGCTGCTGCTGGCCTGCGAGCGCGACGAACGGGTGCCGAGCACTTCGGCGCCGAATCCCGAGAAACAGACCAGGACGCCGGACAGCCCGCCGCCGCCCGCACCCAGCCCGCCCGCCGGCGGCATGCCGCCGGCACCCCAGGGCGGCGGAACGGGAACGCCGGGTTCCGGGGAAGGCAGCCCGCCGGCCGGCCGCTAGGCTGGCGGCGGACTGCTTGTCCCCGGCCGCGGCCGGCGAGGCCGGCTGGCCAGGGCGACGCCGGCGAAAAGCAGGCCGGCCAGCCAGCAGGCCGTGCGCACTGGCTGCAGGGTGGCTGCCAGCGGTTCCGCCGCCGGCAGGCCGGCGCTCAGCGCCAGCTCGGCGGCCAGCCACAGGAAGAAGGCGGCGCAGGCGGCAAAGGCCGCCCACTGGCCGAACAGCCGGGCGCGTTCTTCCCGTTCGCTGTGCGGCGTCTGCCATGGCAGGCTGGCGGCCAGGGCGGTGCCCAGACGCTTGCTGCCGCCCCACAACAGGCCGACGAACATGCCGAGCCAGAAGGCCAGTTCGATCAGCATCGGCCACAGTTCATCCACGAAACGGCCTTCGCCGTGCAGCAGGAAAACCAGCAGCCCGGCCGCCAGGGCGCAGGCGAGGCCGGATTTCACCGAGGCCAACAGTTCCTGCGCCCAGAAGCGCAGTTCGCTCTCGGCATCGTCGTTGATCGGCCAGCGCCGGATATCGATATTCATGGCAGCCTCCGGAAGAGTGATGAGGCGGTTGGCGATGGCCCTCAGCGGCGCGCGCCGCCGGGCTGCTGCAGGTCGAGCATCTGGTCGAGCAGCGCCTTTTTCTGGTTGTCCAGGTCGAGATAGCGCCGGTAGGCCAGGTCCATTTCCTGGTCGTAGCGCTGCAGGCGCTCCTGGCGCTGTTGCTGCTGGCGGGCGTTGTCGTCGTAGTCGACGATCCGGCTGTCCATGCCGGTCGCCGAATAGGCGCGGGTGCCGGCCGGCGCCGAGGCGTCCTGCAATTCGTTGCGGCGCAGTTCCTGCAGCATCTGGAATTGCTGAAAGCGCGACTGCTGTTCCTGCTGGAGCCGGTTGTAGGCGGCCTCGAGCCGCTCCAGGCGGGGATCACCGCTCTGGCCCGCAGCCCAGCCGAAGGGCAGCAGCAACAGGATCGGAAGCACGGCCTTCATGGCCGGTAAGAGTTCCGGCAGGGCGACAAGTTCGGCGCCAATCGGGCCAGCCCGGCGATTTCCTACACAACTGGCGGCGATGTACGACAGGCAGCGGAAGGGCGCTTTGCTACGCTGTCTGCATGCATGAGCGAACCCCAACATTCGAGCAACAGGTGGCGCAGATCGCCGGTCGCGGGCTGGCCAACGCCGACCGCGCCGCGTTGCGTGAAATCGCCGATCGCCTGTGGCATTCGCGCCATGTCCCGGACCTGCGCCAGGTGCCGCCCGAGCTGCGGGCCGACAGCGGCTACCTGATCGAACGCCTGACGCGCTTCAACATCCTCGACCAGGCCCGCGAGACCGAAATCCTCTCGGCCCTGGCGCCGTGGCAGGACGAAAGCGAGAGCGAGTCGCCGTCCTCCTGCCGCGATCCGCTGGCCCGCGAGTGGGGCGCCAGCAGCGACCTGAGCAGCCGGCAGCTGGTCGCGCTCCGGCCCTGAGCCGGTTTTCCCGGATTTTTCCCCGATTGTGTCGCCGTCAGTGGCCGGCCGTCCGGAACAGCCTGCCCGGACGCCAGGCGGCCAGCAGGACCAGCCCGGCGGCCAGCCAGGCCAGCACCGACCAGCCCTGGGCCTGCGGGCGCAGGCACACTTCGGCGGTGCACAGGCTGGGCAGGATCCATTTGAAGACCACGAAGACGGCCTCGGCCAGCAGCAGGAGGGCATAGCCGGGCAGGCTGCGCGGCAGGGTCGGGCGAATCGGCGTTGGGGCTCGGGACATGGTGGGGACGCTTTCCTGCTGGGCGTTGGGGGCTGCGCGGCACCCGCCGCTGTCGGAAGAGCGCGGGGCCGAAATGCAGTGTAGGAATTCGGCGGCGCGGAATCTGTCGTCGATTGGCGGAAGTACTGTCGGAAAGCGCGTCGATCTGCGTGGCCGTGTTCCTACATGCCCACGGAATGGCGGGGCCGGCGCTCAGTGGCGCGGCAGCTTGTTCTGGAGCAGTTCGTCCAGGCGCTCCTGCAGCGACAGCAGGCGGATGCGGTCGATGATTTCCATGGCGAAGGCGCGGATCAGCATGGCCCGCGCCGAGATTTCGCCGATGCCGCGCGAGCGCAGGTAGTAGAGCTGGTCGTCGTCGAGCTGGCTGACCGTCGCCCCGTGGCTGCACTTGACGTCGTCGGCCCAGATTTCGAGCTGCGGCTTGGTGTCGATCTCGGCGTTGTCCGACAGCAACAGGTTGTGGTTGGCCTGGAAGGCGTCGCTGCCGCGGGCGTCCGGCTGCACCACCAGGCGGCCGTTGAAGACTGCCCGTGCCGCGTCGTTGAGCACCCCCTTGTAGTATTCCCGGCTGGTGCAGTCGGGTTGCAGGTGGTCGATGCGGGTGTGGTGATCGACGTGCTGGCGGCCATTGACGAGGTAGAGGCCGTCCAGGCTGCAGCTGGCGCCCCGGGCCTGCAGCTTGACGCCGATGCCGACCCGCGCCAGGCGCGCGCCGAGCGCCAGCGAGGTCGAGGTGAAGCGGCTGTTTTCGCCCTGGGCGACGTCGATGGTGGCGATGTGGAAGGCGTTGGCGTTCTCCTGCTGCAGCTTGTGGTGCTCGATGGCGGCGCCCGGCCCGAGTTTGATGTCGGTCACTGCGTTGGTGAAATAGCTGCCGTCGTGGATCGTGACGTGGTGCTCGACAATGGCGGCCGCGCTGTCGGCCCCGGCAGCCACGAGGTTGCGCGGCTGGATGGCGAGATTGGATTCGGTGGCGACGTAGAGCAGCTGGATCGGTTCCTTCAGCACGCAGCCCCGCGGCAGCCGGATGTAGGCCCCGTCGGCGGTGAAGGCGAGATTGAGATCGCTGAAGGCGGAGGTGGCGTTGCCGATCACCAGCGACTCGTCGAGGCGTGCCGGAAACTCCTCCAGCATGTAGCCCAGGCTGCTCAGCACGACCCCCGACGGCAGGCGGCCGAGCCGGCACAGGCCGGGTTCGAGGATGCCGTTGATGAAGACCAGCAGATGGGCGTCGGCCAGCGCGTGACTGGCGACCTGCGCGGCCAGCAGCTCGGGGCAGGGACCGGGGAGGACGTTGAAGCGGCTGTTTTCGATGGCCGCCACGCTGGTGTATTTCCAGTCCTCGTCATGCCGGCCGGGGAAGCCGATGCAGGCGAAGCGCTCGACGGCCGCTTCGCGGGCCCGGTGCAGCCAGGCCAGTTGATGGCCGGGAAGCACCGGGGCGACACGTTCGAAGGCGTCGAAATAGCCGTTGGCGGTGATGGGTTGGCGCGGTTTCATGGGCAGATCTGCATATCCGACAAATCGCCCGGGCCATCGTTCAGGCCGGCAGCATCCCGGCTTCGCCGGCGAAGCAGGCTTTCAGGCGGCGCATGGCCAGGCCGCCGAAGCCGCGCAGGCTGGCGCGGAAGACGTAGGCTTCCCAGACTTCCTGGATTTCCGGGTTCCAGCGCCCGACCGCCCACTCCGGCGCGGTGACCAGGCTCAGGGTGTCGATGCCCGGCTCGCTGCAGCAGTACTCGATGAGCTTGAGCAGCAACTGGCTGCCCGGCGCTTCGGCGCGCCAGGCCTCGTCGTAGGCGATCTTCTGGACCGCCAGCGTCGGGCCGGCGAACAGGCAGAACTGGGCGGCGACGGCGACCCCGTCCACCTTGAGCAGGGCGATCAGGCAGGCATTGGTGGCGGCGAAGCGTCGCTTCAGCTCGCTGTAGAAGCCGAGCAGGTGCGAATGCAGGCAAATGGCGGTGGCCCGGCCGGCAGGGCCTTTCCAGCCCGAGGCTTCGAGACGCAGGAAATCGGCGAAGGCGGCCTCCAGCTCGGGGCC
>DASUZG010000013.1:0-12041 GCA_036376995.1 Azonexus sp.
CTTCGAGCAGGAAGCCGATGTTCTTCTCGTGCGCGACGCGGCCGACGAACAGCGCCACCGGCCGGCGCGCCGGGATGCCGTGGCGGAAGCGGAAGCTGGCGCCGTGGCCGGTGGCGAAGCGGTCGAGCGGGATGCCGGTCGGCAGCACGTGCAGCGGCACCGTCACGCCGTATTCGGCCAGCCGCGTGCGCATCGCCGTCGACGGCACCACCACCGCGTCGAGCGCATTGCACTGGCGGCGCGAGAAGGCGCGCGCCTGGCGCTGCAGCCAGCCGGCCGGCAGCCACGGCGCGTAATGTTGCAGGTATTCCTCGAACAGCGTGTGGTAGGTGGCGAGCACCGGCAAGCCGAGGCGCCGGGCGGCGGCCAGCCCGGCGTAGTGGGCGACGAAGGGGGTCTGGATGTGGATCAGGTCGCACCCCTGCGCCGCCGCCAGCACCGCCCGGTGCATCGCCCGCCAGCCGACCAGGCGGTCTTCCGGGTCGCCCGGCAGCGCCCGGCCGGGCACGCGGACGACGCCCTGCACCTCGGCCTCGGCGCCGTAGCGCGGCACCACCAGGCGGATCTCGACGCCGCAGGCGGCCAGCGTCCGGCGGAAGGTCTCGATCGAGGTCGACACGCCATTGACGCGCGGGAAATAGACATCGGACACCATCAGCACGCGCATTCAGACCTCCGCCGTGTCGGCCATCTCGGCCGCGAGCGCCGGCAGCGCCCGGCGCAGGCCCCAGGCGACCAGTTCCAGCCGGCCGTCGAAATGTTCGACGATGGCCGTGCAGGAATCGACCCAGTCGCCGCAATTGACATAGGTAAGGCCGTCTACCTCGCGGATCGCGGCCCAGTGGATGTGGCCGCAGACGACGCCGGCCAGGCCGCGCTCGCGGGCATGGCGGACGGCCGCATGCTCGAAGTCGAAGATGAAGTTGAGCGCCGTCTTGACCTTGCGCTTGGCGTAGCCGGCCAGCGACCAGTAACCGGCCAGGCCGAGCTTGCGGCGCAGCCAGGAGAGGGCGGCGTTGAGGCGCACCAGCCACTCGTAGGCGTGGTCGCCGAGCACTGCCACCCAGCGGTGGTGGCGTGTCACCTGGTCGAACTGGTCGCCGTGGATGAGCAGGAAGCGGCGCCCGTCGGCGGTCTCGTGCAGCCATTCGCCGGCCACCTCGATGTCGCCGAAGACGGTGCCGCAATAGTCGCGCAGCGCTTCGTCGTGATTGCCGGGAATAAGCACGACGCGCTCGCCGTGGCGGGCCCGGCGCAGCAGCTTCTGGACCACGGTGTTCTGCGCCGCCGACCAGTGGATGCCGCGGCTCATGGCCCAGAAATCGATGATGTCGCCGATCAGGAAGGTCTGCTCGGCCGGGTGCTCGCGCAGGAAATCGAGCAGCCGTTCGGCCTGGCAGGCCCGGGTGCCGAGGTGGATGTCGGACAGGAAGAGGGTGCGGACCTTGGGCATGGCGCCACGATAGGCGGCGCCGATGAAGGCTCGATGACAGGCGCGTGACGGCCCGATTACTGCACTGCAAAAAAATTGCCGCCCGGCGCTTGACGCCCCTGCCGCCACCCCCTAGATTGCCGGTCCGGACCCCCTCGCACGGAGACTTCCATGAAAATCGGCACCCCGCTCTCGCCGTCGGCCACCCGCGTCATGCTGCTCGGCGCCGGCGAACTGGGCAAGGAAGTGATCATCGCCTTGCAGCGCCTGGGAGTCGAAGTGATCGCCGTCGACCGCTACGCCGATGCGCCGGGCCACCAGGTCGCGCACCGCGCCCACGTGATCAAGATGACCGACGGCAAGGCGCTGCGCCAGCTGGTCGAACAGGAGCGGCCGCACCTGATCGTGCCGGAGATCGAGGCCATCGCCACCGACGCGCTGGTCGACATCGAAGCCGCCGGGCTGGCCGAAGTCATTCCCACCGCGCGCGCCGCCAAGCTGACCATGAACCGCGAAGGCATCCGCCGCCTGGCCGCCGAAGTGCTGTGCCTGCCGACCTCGCCCTACCGCTTCGCCGATTCGCTGCAACAGCTGCAGGTGGCCATCAACAGCGGCATTGGCTACCCGTGCGTGGTCAAGCCGGTAATGTCCTCGTCGGGCAAGGGCCAGTCGCTGGTGCGCGGCCCGGCCGACATCGAGAAAGCCTGGGAACACGCGGCCAAGGGCGGCCGGGTCAACCAGGGCCGGGTCATCGTCGAAGGCTTCATCGACTTCGATTACGAAATCACGCTGTTGACGGTGCGCGCCCGCGACGCCGCCGGCGAAGTGCGCACCCAGTTCTGCGAGCCGGTCGGCCACGTCCAGGTCGAGGGCGACTATGTCGAGTCGTGGCAGCCGCAGCCGATGTCGCCGGCCGCCCGCGAGCGCGCCGAATACATCGCCGCCACCGTCACCGGCGCCCTCGGCGGGCGCGGCCTGTTCGGCGTCGAACTGTTCGTCAAGGGCGACATGGTGTGGTTCTCCGAAGTCAGCCCGCGGCCGCACGACACCGGACTGGTGACGCTGTGCTCGCAGCGCTTCTCGCAATTCGAGCTGCACGCCCGCGCCATCCTCGGCCTGCCGGTGGATACCGGCCTGCGCGAGCCGGGCGCCTCGGCCGTCATCTACGGCGGCATGGAGGAAAAGGGCATCGCCTTCGACGGGGTCGACGAGGCCCTGGCCGTGCCGCGCACCGACCTGCGCCTGTTCGGCAAGCCGGAAGCCTTCGCCAGGCGGCGCATGGGCGTCGCCGTGGCTAACGGCGCCAACATCGGCGAGGCGCGCGAACGCGCCAAGCTGGCCGCCGGCAAGGTCCGCCCGATCGCACGCTGAGCCCCGGCCCGGGTGGGTCTGCCGATCGGCACTCTCCGGGCCACCTTGACCGCGCCGATCGACGCAGGCAGTCTTCCCGACGGAGGGATGTCGTTCTTCTTAACCGGCAACAAGAAGGAGGTCCAAATGTTCACCCGTTCCTGCCTGGCCGCCGCCACTGTCGGCCTGATGCTGTCCCTGGCCGCCTGCGGCGGCGCCGACGTCAAAAGCGAAATCTCGACCACCACCAAGGGCCAGCAGTTGCTCGACCTGAAAAAGGCGCATGAAGCCGGTGCCCTGACGGCTGCCGAATACGAGGCCGAGCGCAAGAAGGTGCTCAACGCCGACTAGGCCCCGCGCCGCCCGCCTTGCCGCGCCACGGCCGGGCGGCGCCGATTAGACCAAAGACCAATGGCCGGCCCGGTGGCCGCTTGCTAGCCTTGGGCTGTCCCTTCGGCCAATGCCGGAGTCTGGACGCAGACGACGATGTCATCGTGACCGACCACGGGAGCACCAGACGCGTGAGCAGCCGGCTACACCTTCTCGCCTCGACCGCCAGCCGGCTGCTGGCAGCCCTGGCCATGCTCCTGGCCGGGCTCTGGAGCACGCTGGCCCTGCTTTTCGCCGGGCCCGGCAACGACACCTGGCGCACCGCCCTGGCCGTCCTGTTCGCCGCCGTGACGCTGGCCACCGTGGTCGGCCTGTGGTGGCGCCGCTGGCGCCGGCAGGCGCTGCTGGCCTACGTGCTGGCCTTCGTTGCCGTGCTCGTCTGGTGGCACCGCCTCGAACCGTCCAACGAGCGCGACTGGCAGACCGACGTCGCGGTGCTGCCGCGCGCCACGTTCGACGGCGACAACGTGACCGTGCATAACATCCGCAACTTCGCCTACCGCAGCGAGACCGATTACACGCCGGCCTACTACGACCGGCGCTTCGCGCTCAGCAAGCTGTCCGGCGTCGACGTGGTCGCCGTTTACTGGATGGGCCCGGCCATCGCCCACGTCTTCCTCAGCTTCGCCTTCGATGACGGCGAACACCTGGCCATCTCGATCGAGACGCGCAAGGAGAAGGGCGAGGCGTATTCGACGCTGAAGGGCTTCTTCCGCCAGTACGAGCTCTATTACGTGGTCGCCGACGAACGCGACGTGATCGGCCTGCGCACCAATTACCGGCAGGACCCGCCGGAAGATGTGTACGTGTTCCGCATGCGCGGCGCGCTCGACAACGGCCGGCGCCTGTTCCGCGAATACATGGCGCGGATCAACGCGCTGAATGCGCAACCCGAGTTCTACAACACGCTGACCACCAACTGCACCACCAACATCTGGTTCAACGCCCGCGTCAATGCCGACCGCCTGCCGTTCAGCTGGAAGATCCTGGCCAGCGGCTACGTGCCCGAGTACCTGTACGAACAGGGGCGGCTGGAAGCGCACGGCCTGTCGTTCCCCGAGATCCAGCGCCAGGCGCTGGTGAATGCCCGGGCCCGCGCCGCCGGCGCCCAGACTCCCGACTTCTCGCAACTCATCCGCACCGCCAGCCGACCATGATCCGGCAGCGCCACGCCCGAGGACCCCGAACATGAACCGCCCGCCCGCTCGCCGCCGCTTCCCTGCCACCCTGGGCCTGATGCTGGGCGCGCTGCTGCTGGCCCTGCCGGCGGCAGCCGCCACCGACACCAACGGCGCAGCGCCGGTCGCCGGCAAGCAGCGGCCGAAGATCTGCCTCGTGCTGTCCGGCGGCGGCGCCCGCGGCGCGGCCCACGTCGGCGTGATCAAGGTGCTCGAGGAATACCGCGTGCCGATCGACTGCATCGCCGGCACCAGCATGGGCTCGCTGGTCGGCGCCGCCTACGCCAGCGGCATGAGCGTGCCGGAAATGGACGAAATCCTGAAAGGCATCTCGACCGAGCTGCTGTTCAAGGAGTCGCCGCCGCGCCAGGAACAGACGATGCGCCGCAAGTACGATGACTACAACATCTTCATCGGCCCGGAACTGGGCCTGCAGAAAGGCAGCATCTCGTTCGGCAAGGGTGTCGTCACCGGCGTCCAGCTCGAATCGGTGTTGCGCCGCCTGTCGCGGATCAAGGGCTACCACGACTTCGACCAGTTGCCGATCCAGTACCGCGCCGTCGCCACCGACCTGGTCACCGGCAAGGCGGTGGTGTTCAAGGAAGGCGAACTGGCCAACGTGATGCGGGCCAGCATGTCGGTGCCCGGTGCGGTGGCCCCGGCCGAGTTCGGCGGCATGATCCTGGTCGACGGCATGCTGACCGGCAACCTGCCGGTGGAGTCGGCCCAGGAGATGGGCGCCGACATCATCATCGCCGTCAATGTCGGCACGCCGCTGCTCAAGCGCGAGGAGCTGGGCGGCGTCTTCGGCGTCGCCGGGCAGATGCTGAGCATCCTGACCGAGCAGAACGTGCAGACCTCGCTGGGCCGGATGCGTCCGCAGGACATTCTGGTGTCCCCGGAACTGGGCGATTTCTCGACCGGCGACTTCGACCATCTGCCGCAGATCGCCCCCCTCGGCGAAGCGGCCGCCCGCAAGGTGGCCATGCAACTGCAGGCACTGTCGCTGCCGCCGGAACAGTACGCGGCCTTGCGCACGCGCCAGAGCATCGCCATCAAGCCGGATCTGCGGCCGGTCGACGAGATCCGCTTCGTCGATCTGCACCGGGTCAATCCCAAGGCCGCGCAGAACGTCATGGACACCGAACCCGGCCAGCCGATCAACCAGCAGACGCTCGACAACGACATGCGCCGGCTCTACGGCACGGGTGACTTCGAGCATGTGAACTACCGCTTCCTCGAAGAGCCGGGACGCCGGGTGCTGGCGGTGGACGCCGTCGAAAAGACCTGGGGGCCGGACTACCTGCGCTTCGGCCTGGGCCTGTCCAGCGACTTCAGCGGCGATGCCTATTTCAACCTGCTGGCCAGTTACCGCAAGACCTGGCTCAACGCGCTCGGCGGCGAATGGCGCACCGACCTCCAGGTCGGGCGTACCAGCAACCTGCTGACCGAGTTCTACCAGCCGCTCAACGACCGCGGTTCGTTCTTCATCGCCCCGCACGCCGGCCTCGAACGGCGCTCGGCCACGCTGTACCAGGACAACCACCGGATCGCGCGCTACGAATTGACCTCCGCCCGGGCCGGTGTGGACGTCGGCTCGCGCCTCTTCCGCTACGGCGAATTGCGCCTCGGCGTGCTGGGCGGCACCCTGAAGCCGAAACTGGATACCGGTCCGGCCGAACTGGAACCCACGAATTCCTCGCCCTCGGTCGGCGCCTACCGCCTGCGCCTGGTGCTCGACCAGCTCGACAGCGTCTATTTCGCCCGCGACGGCTGGCGCGCCAATGCCGGCATCTACGCCTCGCGCGACGAACTCGGGGCCGACGACCAGTACACCCGCTGGGATGCGGAAGGCAACATCGTCCGCTCCTTCGGCAACCACACCTTCAACCTGGCCCTGAAGGCCGGCGGCCGCAGCGGTTCCGACCGCCTGCCCTACTACGACATGTTCCAGTGGGGCGGCTTCCTGCAGCAATCGGGTTACGGCACCGGCCAGCTGCTCGGCGAGAAGCTGCGCTTCGCCCGCCTGATGTACTACCACCGGGTGCTCACCGGCTCGATCCTCGAAGGCGCCTACGGCGGCATTTCGCTGGAAGTCGGCCGCGTCGGCGACCCGGCGGTGCTCGGCAACAAGGACGAGGTGCTGCGCTCGGCCGCCGTCTTCCTCGCCGCCGACACGCCGCTAGGTGGCGCCTATCTCGGTTACGGGCGCGCCCAGGACGGCAACGACAGCTTCTACTTCTATCTCGGCCGGCCGTTCTGAGCCAGAAGCGCCTCAGGCGCCGGCCGGGCCGTCCGCCGGCACCAGGCACACCGGCAGCGGGCCGGCGGTATCGAGATGCACGTCGCGCTGCGGGAAGGGCATGGCGATGCCGTGCTCGGCAAAGCTCGCTTCGATCATGAAGCGCAGGTCGCTCAGCACCACGCTGCCGCCGCGCCGGCCGGGCGCGACTTCGAGCCAGACGTAGAGGGTGAACAGCAGGGCGCTGTCGGCAAAATCCATGAACAGCACTTCCGGCACCGGTTCCGCCAGCACCTGCTCGTGGCTGGCCGCCACCGCCAGCAGCAGCTCGGACACCCGGCGCACCGGCGAGCCGTAGGCGACGCCGACATTCAGCGCATAGCGCACCTTGCGGCTGGACAGCGTCCAGTTGGTGACGTTCTGTTCGAGGAAGGTGCTGTTCGGCACCAGCGTCTCGATGCCGTTGGCGTCGCGGATGGTGCACGAACGGACGTTGATGTCGGTGACCTCGCCGCGGATGCCGCCGACCTCGACGATGTCGCGCGGCTTGAACGGTCGCTCCATCAGCAGCATGACGCCGCTGATCAGGTTCTTCAGCAGCGTCTGCATGCCGAAGCCGGCGCCGATGGCGATGGCGCCGCCGAGGAAGGCGAAGGCGGTCAGCGGAATTTTCACGGCGTCGAGCGCCAGCAGCAGCAACAGCACCAGCGTCACCGCCAGAATCCACTTGCGGGCGATGCGGGCGCCGGTCTCCTCGATCCGCCCGCGCCGCACGCCCACGGCCATCGCCACGCGCGTCGCCACGGCCGCCAGCAGGTAGCCGACAATGACGATCAGGATGGCCTCGACCACCTTGGCCACGGTGACGCCCCGACTGCCGCTGATCACCCGGCCGTCGACGACCACGCTGTCGGCGACGGCGAACAGCTCGAAGTTCCAGGCCGCCTTCAGCCAGTCGCCGCTGCGCTCGAACCAGCTGCGCGTCAACTCGCCGGCGCTGCGCCCGCCCGTCCGGACATCCTGCTCGGCGACCCAGCGCAGCAGCAGGTGGCGGGTTTCCTCGACTTCGTTGACGGTGTCGAGGTAAATCCGCTCGCGCGCCACGAACAGCGCCAGCAGCGCCTTGCGAAAGCCGATTTCGCCGGGCTCGTCAGCCAGGCGCAGCAAATCCTGCTGCTCGGCGAGCTGGCCGACGACGATATCCATCTTGCCCCGCAAGTGATCGATCGCCGGATTGAGCACATTGAGCAGGCGCTGCACATCGGGGGCCTCGCTGCGCCGCTCGCGCAGGCCGGCGCGCTCGGGCGCGAAGGCGGCGTAGCGCAGCTCCCAGAAGGCCCGTCGCATGTCGAGCGTGACCAGGCCGACATTGCGGGCTTCGACGGCATGCACGGCGGTACGGCTGCGCTCCATGGCCAGCAGGTGCTCGTACTCGCGCGGCGCAAGGTTGCCGCGGGCGGCGGCCAGTTTCTTGTCGACCTCGGCCAGCGCCGCCCGCTGCCGGTCGAGGTCGCTGCGCGCCGAACGGCCGCGGAACGGATTGATCTTCTCCAGCACGCCGCCCGGATGCTCGGCCTTGTTCAGTGCGGCTTCGGCGGCGGCCACCGCCTTGCGTCCCTCGGCCTGCTGCCGCTCGAGCTCGGCGACCCGCTTCCGCGCCTCGGCATGGCGTGCCGCCGCCTCGTCCGCCGCCAGCGACAGGCGCTCCCGCTCGCGGCTGGCCTGCTCCAGTTCGGCGATCAGGCGCGAGCGCCGTTCGTCGATATCGGCCTTCAGCCGCTCCAGGTCGTCGGCCTTGAACACCAGGTCCTTTTCGACCACGGCGATGCGGTTGCGCTCGAACTCGACCTCCCTGGCGAACTCGGCCAGCTGGGCATCGACCAGCCGCCCCTGCGCCGCCAGCGCGGCCAGATGCACCCCGAGCGCCCGCTCCTCGAGCCGGGCCAGATCGCGGCGCCAGCGGGCCACGGGGCTGTAGGCCGGCATCGCCGCCTCGAGCTTTTCCTGGGCCAGGCGCGCGCGTTCGCCGGCCCTGGCGAGTTTCTCTCGCGTATTGTCCATCTGCGCCGAGAGGATCTTCAGCCGCCCCTCCTCGCTGCGCAGGTCGAGCAGCCGCACCTGCAAGGCCGAGCGCATCCGGTCGGCCATCAGGATGGAAAAGGGCGGCTTGCCGTCGGGTTTGCTCGTCGCGCGCCGCCGGCTCTCGGCTTCGGCGGCGAATTTCTTCTGCTCGGTCAGATGGGCGAGCGCATTCACGTGCTGGCGATAGGAGAACACCGTCAGCCGCAGCATTCTCGCCCGCAGCTGCAATTCCTCCACCGGCGTCCCGGGCGGTGCGCCGGCGGCCAGCTGTTCCGGCGCCTCGATCGCGGCCAGTTCGGCCTGCGCCTCGCCCAGGCGCCGCGCCAGTTCGTCGGCCGACAATTCGGCCGGTGCCGGCGACGTACCCTTCTTGCCGTCGCCGGCCGCCTTCAGCGGCAACGAGGCGGCCACCGACGGCAGGCCGACGGCCAGCAGCAGGCCGAATACGAGCGCACGCCAGCACGGCCACGGCAAGGCAGCGAACCACCGCCCCGGCCGGCTGACGGCCGGCCGACGACGAGGTCCGGCGTGGTTCACGGCACGGAAAAGGACGTCAATCGACGGTGCACGACCCGTGCATGACGACCGCCGTGCCGCGGGTCGCCAGCGTCACAGTCATGTCGCCGGAGCCGGCCCCGATCACGATCGTCCACCCGTACTCGCCTTCGCGGCCCTGCAGCAGCAGGTGCTTGTCGCTGCGCTCCAGCAGCAGGATGTCGGAAGCCACCCGGGCGCCGCTGACCTGTTTCTTCTTGAAGTCGAAGCGCATGAAGGCCGGCGCGTCGATATCCTCGGGCAGGCCGGACAGGCATTCCTCGCCGCGCGCGCAATCGATGGCCACCAGCGGCGCACAGATCAGCGGCCGGGAGCCGTCGAAATCGGCCGCCGGCGCGGCCGTGGCCAGCACGGCCAGGAGGACCGGGGAAAAATGGCGGAATACGTTCATCGCAGCCCCTCTCATTTGACCGAATAGCCACGGCCTTCCATGCACGCGCTGTGGGCGCGGTAGAAGGAATTGATCTGGCCCTGCCGGTTGGCTTCCTGGCTGGCGCGCCGGTTCTGCCGCGCCCGGCTGCCGCCGACCACGACGCCGACGCCGGCGCCCTTGGCCGCCCCGTCGCTGCCGCCGACGATGCCGCCGATCACCGCACCGCGCACCGCCCCCACCGCCCGCTCGCCACCGCCGACGGCCGGCTGGTGCGGCGGCGGCGGAGCGGCGGCGACGGCCGCCGGATCGACGCCGGTCGAACTTTTCGCCCAGCCGTAGCACTCCTGATCGTCCCGCTGCTGCTGCTGCGGGCTCTGCCCCTTGGCCGGGTAGGCGATCGGCTGGGCCAACGCCGGATCGGCCGCCAGGACGGCCGCCAGCAGCCCGGTAAACAGCAGGCGCCGCTTGTCGCATCGCTTCATCGCATGAACTCCTTCACAAATGCCGGCGGGGGCCGCCGCTTACTTGCCGGCGCGCTTGCCGTTCGCCGGCAGGACGGCGATGGCCACCGATTCGAGATAGTTGGCCTCGACCTGGTCGCCGACCTTGACCGCCTTGAAGTGCTCCGGATTCTTCACGTCGAGCTCGACCACCTTGCCGTCCGGGGCGCGCAGGGTGATGGTGCTTTTCTTCGGATCGACGCCGATCACGTCGGCAACGACGCGGATCTCGCGGCCGACGGCTGCCGCCGGTTTGCTGCCCGGCTTGGCGCTGGCCGCATCGTCCCGCTGGGCATGCTCGCGAAAGCCGGTGCTTTTCTGCACCTGCAGGCTGACCGCCCGGACGTACTCGACCACCACCTCGTCGCCGACCGCGATCTGGGCGAAGTTCTTCACTTCGGGACCGGCCATCACGTTGAAGCTGCGCCCTTCGGGGCCGCTCAGCGTGACCGTGCGCGAGGCCTTGTCGATGGCCTTGACGCGCGCCGCCGCCTGGACCGCCTCGATCATGGACACGTTGCCGGGCTGGTTCGAGGTGGCGACGACGCCGGCCGGGGGCTGCTGGGCGAGCACCGGCGAGGCGGCGAAAACGGTGGCGAGGGAAGCTGCAAGCAGGACGTTACGCATGTTGTTTTCCTTGTTGGGGGAGGTTGAGTGAAGTGAAACGGTAGTGCGGCGACAGGGCGGGCGGCGTTCACTTGCCGCCGCGGGCCTGTTCCAGGAAAGTGCGGGCATCGCGGGCCCAGGCATCGATGGCGGGCTTCATCTGCTCCAGCGTCAGGGTGTCCTTCATCGTTTTCAGCTCCTTGCCTTCGCCCAGGCGCATGCCGGCGGCGACGAGCTGGTTGGTGGCGGTGTCGAGCACCTCGTACTCGACCGCCAGCGCCGCCCGCTTGGTGGTCTGGCCGCGGGTCAGGATGAAGGCCACGGGAATCAGCTGATAGGCCTTCAGCCCCTCGTTCCGCGCGGCGACGGCGGTGATGGCCGGGCGAAAGCGCAGGGTCTTCGGCCCCGGCTCGTCGGCCAGGCGGATCACTCCCTGCAACTCGCGGCGCAAGGCCTCGTCGAGATAGGCGACGATCTGCTTCAGGGTCGCCATGCTCAACTGGTCCGTCGACTGCGGCACCGGGTAGAAGACGCTCGGCTCGAGCAGCACCGCCTCGTACTGGCCGAGCATCGCGCCCGGCGCGATCCAGCGCCGGACCTTCAGCCCGGAAGGCGACTGGAACTCCTGCAGGCTGGCGTAGGTGGCCTCGCTCATG
The DNA here is from genome assembly GCA_036376995.1 of Azonexus sp. GTDB lineage: Bacteria > Pseudomonadota > Gammaproteobacteria > Burkholderiales > Rhodocyclaceae > Azonexus. The sequence goes on from DASUZG010000013.1 coordinate 11,365, forward strand.
AAACCGGAATGGGCGCCCAGCGGCTTGCGCTCCTCGGCGCCGACCTGCCCCGCGACCAGGCCCATGGTCAATGCCATACCGCTCAAACATGGCAGAATACGCATCGGAGTGCTCCTGAACGCTGTTGGAAATCGGGGCGCTGGCGATGATCGTAGTTCCGGCCCGGGGGCAGCGACTATTGGGCTTTGGTCTAACACGATGACGCGGCGCTGCCCCGTTCTCCGCCCGAAACCCCCGGCCCAGGCCGCAGAAGGATCGTGAACAGGCGATGACCCCGAACTGGATGCAGCCCCTCGCCGCCCTGCTGACCGGCGCCGCCCTGACGCTGGCCGGAGTGCGCCTGCGCGCCTGGCGCCGGGCGCGCCCGGCCGACGACGGCCGGGCCGACCGCGCCGCGGCCGAGCTGGCGGACGCGCGTTTCCGGCATGTGCTCGAGACGTCGCCGAGCGGCCAGCTGATCTCCGGCGACGACGGCCGGATCGTTTTCGCCAACGCCACCGCCGCCGGCTATTTCGGACTGGCGCCGACGGAACTGCCCGGCCATGCCATCGACACGCTGCTGCCCGGCCACCGCCGCGTCGCCTCGACCATCGGCGCGGCGAGCGCCGTCGCCGCCTGCGACGTCACCGGCCAGCGCCGGGACGGCAGCGAAATCCCGCTGCAGATGAGCCTCACGC
>DASUZG010000014.1:0-4771 GCA_036376995.1 Azonexus sp.
CACCGGCAACCACGGTCGATCTCGACGCCTTCCTGCCGGCCTCGCGCAACTACTACGCGTACATGGGCTCGCTGACGACGCCGCCGTGCACCGAGGGGGTGCTGTGGCTGGTGCTCAAGCAGCCGGTCGCGGTTTCGCCGGCGCAGATCGACATCTTCAGCCGCCTGTATCGCCACAACGCCCGCCCGACGCAGCCGGTCGCCGGCCGCCTGATCAAGGAAGGGCGCTGACCCCGCGCCGGCAAGGCCGGCCGGGCGCAGCCATCGGCGATTCGCGGCGCGGAAGCGTGGCCGCTCTCGGTTATAATCCGCTTTTGTCGGAATCAATATATTAGCAAACGCTAATATTTATGTCTGCGGAGACCACCCAATGAATATCGAGCAAGCGCGCTTCAACATGATCGAACAGCAGATCCGCCCCTGGGATGTGCTCGACCCGCAGGTTCTCGACCTGCTGTTTGTCGTCAAGCGCGAGAACTTCACGCCGCCGGCCTATCGCAACCTGGCCTTCGCCGACATGGAGATTCCGCTCGGCGAGGGCCAGTCGATGCTGGCACCGAAGATCGAAGCCAAGCTGCTGCAGGAACTGGGCCTGCGCAAGACCGACAAGGTCCTCGAAATCGGCACCGGCAGCGGCTACATGGCCGCCCTGCTGGCCGCCCGCGCCGACCATGTGGTCAGCATCGAGAGCCGCCCGGCACTGGCCGAGCAGGCGCGCCAGAATCTCGCCGCCGCCGGCGTCGCCAACGTCACGGTCGAAACCGGCAACGGCACCGGCGGCTGTCCGGGCCGCGCCCCGTTCGACGCCATCGTCGTCTCCGGTTCGCTGCCGGCGCTGCCCGAGGCCCTGCTTAAGCAGCTGCGCGTCGGCGGCCGCCTGGCCGCCATCGTCGGCGAGGCGCCGGTGATGGAAGCGGTGCTGGTGACCTGCACCGGCGAAGGCGTCTACAACAGCGTCAACCTGTTCGAAACCGTCGTTCCGCCGCTCGACGGCGTCACCGCGAAACCGGCCTTCACCCTCTGATGCAGCAACTGCTCGCGCCGCAACTCGCCGCCTGGCTGGCCGATTCCGGCCGGCCGCGGCCGTTGCTGCTCGACGTCCGCGAGCCGTGGGAGTTCGAACTCTGCCATCTCGACGGCGCCCAGCTGGTGCCGATGCAACAGGTACCGGGCCGCTGCCAGGAATTCGCTGCCGACCAGGACATCGTCGTCATCTGCCATCACGGCGCCCGCAGCATGCAGGTCGCGCTGTTCCTCGAGCACCGCGGCTTCACCGCGGTCTACAACCTGGCCGGCGGCGTCGAAGGCTGGGCGACGGACGTCGACCCGGCCATGCGCCGCTATTGATTCCGCCATGAAAACCTCCGTCTGCCTGCTCGCCCTGCCGCTGCTCGCCTCGCCGGTCCTGGCTGCCGACCTGATGCAGATCTACCGGGCGGCCCAGGACAACGACCCGACCTACGCCGCGGCCCGCGCGACGCGCGACGCCGGACGCGAAAAGCTGCCGCAGGGCCGGGCCGGCCTGCTGCCCAGCCTGACCCTGTCGGGCAACAGCGTGTGGAACGAGAACGAGCTGTCGGCCCGCAACAGCCCGACCAGCACGCGCCAGCAGTTCAACTCGAACGGCTATCAGCTGACCCTGTCGCAGCCCTTGTTCCGCTGGCAGAACTGGGTCGCCTACGATCAGGCGAAATGGCAGGTGGTGCAGGCCGAAGCCAATTTCGCCCAGGCCCGCCAGGACCTGATCCTGCGCGTCGCCCAGGCCTATTTCGACACCCTGTTCGCCGACGAGAACCTGCGCGCCGTGCGTGCCAACAAGGACGCCATCAGCCTGCAGCTGGAATCGGCCAAGAAGAATTTCGAGGTCGGCACGGCGACCATCACCGACACCCACGAGGCCCAGGCCCGCTTCGACCTGGCCCTGGCCCAGGAAATCGCCGCCGAAAGCGATTTCGAGGTCAAGCGCAACACCCTGCAGGCGATCATCGGCCGCGAACCGGGCCACCTGGCCCGTCTGCGCAAGGAAGCCGAAGCCAGCGGTCCGCAGCCGGCCGACATGAACCAGTGGGTCGGCGCCGCCGAGCGCGACAGCATCGCGGTCCAGGTGCAGCAGGCCGCGACCGAGATCGCCGATCGCGAAGTCGACCGGCAGCGTGCCGGCCATTACCCGACCGTCGACCTGGTCGCCAATTACGGCTACGCCAAGTCGCTCTCCCAGGGCGCTGGCCTGCTGGAAAACGACTACCAGAATGTCGGCGTCCAGCTCAACATCCCGCTCTATCTCGGCGGCCAGGTGAATTCACGCCAGCGCGAGGCCAGTGCCAACCGCGCGGCCTCCCAATCGACGCTGGAAGCGGCCCGGCGCAGCGCCGCCCTGTCGGCCCGCCAGCAATACCTGGGCGTCGCCAACGGCCTGGCGCAGATCCGGGCGCTCAAGGCGGCGCTGATCTCGTCGCAATCGGCGCTGGAATCGAACAAGCTCGGCTACGAAGTCGGCGTGCGCATCAACATCGACGTGCTCAACGCCGAAAACCAGGTCTACGTGACCCGCCGCGATCTCGCCCGCGCCACCTTCGACACCCTGCTCGCCCAGTTGCGCCTGAAAGGCGCCGTCGGCGCCCTGGCCGAGGACGACGTAGTGGCGATCAACGCCCTGCTCGACCCGACCAGCGTGCAATAAGCGCCAGCGTGCGCTGCGCCGCGCCGCGATGGGCGCGGGCAAAGTCGCCGGCCGCCCGGCGCATGGCCGAGAGCGCCCCGGCATCGGCCAACAAGGCCGTCACACTGCCGGCCAGCGCCTCGGCATCAGCCACCCGTCGGGCCGCACCGGCGGCAATCGCATCCTCGGTGGCCTGCAGGAAATTGAAGGTGTGCGGCCCGACCAGTACCGGGCAGTCGCAGGCCGCCGCCTCGATCAGGTTCTGCCCGCCGAGCGGCAGTAAGCTGCCGCCGATGAAGGCCACATCGGCCAGGCGGTAGTAGGCGGCCATCTCGCCCATGCTGTCGCCCAGCCAGACCTGCGTCGCGGCCGCCGGCGGACGCTCGCTGCGCCGCTGCCAGGCCCAGCCCTGCTGTTCGAGCAGGGCGGCCACTTCGGCAAAACGCTGTGGGTGGCGCGGCACCAGCACCAGCAGCGCATCCGCCGGCGCCAGGCGGCGCCAGGCGGCGAGCAGCAGCGCCTCCTCGCCTTCGCGAGTACTGGCCGCCAGCCACACCGGGCGCGGGCCGACCGCCTGCCGCCACGTCTCGCCCAGCGCCAGCCGGTCGGCCGCCGGCGTCACGTCGAACTTGATGTTGCCGCAGACTTCGACCGGCTGTGCGCCGAGCGCGCCGAGGCGCTGCGCATCGCCGGCCGTCTGGGCACAGACGCCGGACAAGGCGGCGAAGGCCGGACGCACCAGCCCCGGCAGGCGCCCATAGCCGCGAGCCGAGCGGGCCGACAGGCGGGCGTTGGCCAGCATCACCGGCACGTCCAGACGCGCCGCGGCGGCCAGCAGGTTCGGCCAGATCTCGGTTTCCATCAGCACCCCGAACGCCGGCCGGAAGTGGCGCAGGAAACGCCGCGTCGCGCCCGGATAATCATAGGGCAGGTAGGCCTGCAACACCCGCTCGCCGTAGACCGCCCGGCCGGCTTCGCGCCCGGTCGGGGTCATGCCGGTGAGCAGGATGCGATGCTCCGGCCAGCGCTCCAGCAGGCCTTCGATCAGCGGCTGCGCGGCGCGCGTCTCGCCGACCGAGACGGCATGCACCCAGATCAGCTTCGGCGCAGCCGACGGACGATAGAACCCGTAACGCTCCCCCACGTGTTGCAGATATTCCGGCTGCTTGCGCGCCCGCCAGGCCAGGCGCAGCCAGATCAGCGGCGTCGCCAGGTACCACAGCAGGGAATACAGCCCGCGCGCCATCAACCGGCCACCGCCGGCAATTCGTCGAGCACGGCGGCCGCGGTCGGCAGTTGCGCCTTGCCGCCCAGGTTGCGATGGAAGGCGGTGCCGAAAACGCCGGTCAGGCCGGGATCGGTGGCCGTATACAAGGCCACGGTCGGAATCTTCAAAGCCACCGCCAGGTGCGTCAGACCGGTATCGACGCCGACTGCCGCGCGGGCGCCGGCCAGCACTGCGGCCAGTTCGGCGATGCTTAGCGGCGGCGCGGCGACGGCGCCGGGGATAGCAGCCGCCAGGCGCGCCGCCCGCTCGCGTTCGACGGCGTTGCCGCCCGGCAGCACGGCGCGGCAGCCCCGGTCGTGCAACTGGCGGCCGAGTTCCAGCCAGTGCGCTTCCGGCCACAGCTTGTCATCGCGGCTGGTGGCCGTCAGGAACACGGCGTAGGGCGTAGGCGGCAGCCAGGGGAAGGTGGCCGCGGGGACGGCGATGCCGTAATCCGGCGCGGCATCCGCGACGTAGCCGAGGGCTGCCGCCACCAGTTGCCGGTTGCGCACCACCGCATGGGCTGTCGTCGGCACCGTGAAATGCCGCTGGTAGAAGCGCGCCGCCAGCGGCTCGCGGGCCGAGGCGGCAGCGTAGCCGCAGCGCGGGCCGTTGGCCTGGGCGGCGATCAGCCCACTTTTCAGCAGGCCCTGGGTATCGATCACCAGATCGTAGCGCGTGGTCTGCAGCCGGGCCCGGACGACCCCGATCTCCCGCCAGGTGCGCCGGCTGAACAGCTGCTTGCGCCAGCGCCGGATGGCAACCGGGATGATGTCGGCGACGCCGGGATGCAGGCGGGGAATGGCGGCGAAGCTTTCCTCGACGCACCAGTCAATCATAGCTTCG
>DASUZG010000015.1:0-3697 GCA_036376995.1 Azonexus sp.
CCGAACGCCGCGAGGCTGCCCGTCTGGCTGCGGAGAAACAGGAAGCCCAGCGCCGGGAAAATGACCGCCAGGAAGCCGCACGCGCCGAGGCGGCGCGGCAGGACGCCGAGCGCCGCGAGGCCGCCCGCTTGGCCGCCGAACAACAGGAAGCCCAGCGCCGGGAAAATGCCCGCCAGGAAGCGGCACGCGCCGAGGCCGCACGACAGGACGGCGAACGCCGCGAAGCCGCCCGTCTGGCTGCCGAGCAGCAGGAAGCCCAGCGCCGGGAAGGCGCCCGCCAGGAAGCGGCGCGCGAGGCTGCCCGACAGGAAGCCGACCGCGGCGAAGCGGCACGAATCCAGGCCGAGCGGGAAGAAGACGAACGGCGGCTGGCGCGGCGCCGGGCCATGGGTCGCCAGCTCGACGAAGAAGCTGCCCAGCGTCAGGCCGCCGCCGACAACCGCCCGTCCCTGCCGCTGTCGTTGAGCACCGCACGCCGGGTCAGGCTCTGGGGACGCACCGATCCCAACGTCCAGCTCGTCCTGTATGCCGAAGCCTGGGTGCGCCGGATTCAGCTCAACACGCCGGTCGATACCGTGCGCCAGCTGGCGAGCCGGCGCCATACGCCGCCGATGGTGACGGTGGCCGTGCGCAGCGACGGTTCCGTGGAAACGGTGACCATCGTCGTCTCCAGCGGCGTGCCGGAAGTCGACGAAACGATCCGCCGCCTGGTGCTCAGCGGCGCCCCCTACCCCGCCTTCCAGCCGGTCCTCGCGCGGCAATACGACGTCGTCGAAATCCGCCGGACCTGGCACTTCGACACGGCCGTTCGCCTGGACTGAACGGAAGGAGCGCGCAGTCCCCCTCGCCCGCTGCGGTTGATTGCTTGATTGCCGCCCCCCGGCACGTTAATCTCATCATCATATTCCAACGTGCTTGACTGACTTTTCATGGCGACAGGAGCGTCTCGTGATCAAAACTCTCTTCGTGGCAGGATGCTGGGGCATCGTCGCAATTGCGCCGCTCAACGTTTGCGCCGCCGATACGGCCGATGGCCCGCCGGCGGCCATCACGCCGGATGGCGGGCGCTACTGGGGGCCGTTGCTTGACGGGCAACTCCAGGGCGAAGGGCGTGTCGAGTGGAGCAATGGCGCCTCCTACCAGGGCGGTTTCGTCAACGGACTGTTCTCGGGCAAGGGCCGCATGCACTACCCGGCCGGCGATGTCATCGAGGGCGATTTCAAGGAAGGCCAGCCCTCCGGCACCATCACCATGACCACCCGCGCCGGAGCCATCTACCAAGGCCAGGCCAGCCTGGGCCAGCTGGAAGGTCGCGGCCGCTTCCAGGACAACGGCAACGTCTATGAAGGCGAGTTCCAGAACAATCTCTACCACGGACAGGGGCATCTGACAGCACCGCTGCACGAATACACCGGCGAATTCCGCCTGGGGCAGTTCTGGGGCAAAGGCGAATTCCGCCAGAAAAACGGGCGAACCTACACCGGCGAATTCGTACGCGGCGAATTCGAAGGCAAGGGACACTATGCAATTCCCGACGGCCCGATTTTCGAAGGCGACTTCGTCGGCGGAGAATTCACCGGACACGGCACCGTCAGCTACCCCAACGGGGCCCGCATGGAAGGCCGCTTCCGCGACTGGAAACCCGAGGGCCGGGGCAAGTACACCGTGCCCGATGGCAAGACCTTCGAAGGCGAGTTCAAGGCCGGCCAGCTGGTGGGCGTTGCCACGGCCCTGAACCCGGACGGCACCCGCTACGTCGGTGAACTGCAGAACTGGGTGCCGCACGGCCAGGGCGAGCTTCATTTCGCCAACGGCGACGTCTATCGCGGCGGCTTCAGCTACGGCATGTACGAAGGCCAAGGCACCTTCACCTATGCGAAAGCGCAAAGCGACGGACGCACCGAGGATGCCGGCGACTGGGAATACGGGCGGCTCAAGAAGCAGGCCGAGGAGGAGCGGCGGCGGACGCAGGCGAATACCGAACGGGCGCTCTACGCCCAGACCGAACAGCTCGGCCGCACGCTCGACGAAATCCAGCCGAGCTCCGGCACGGCCATCAACCTGTACCTGCTGGCCGTTGCCGGCGACGGCACGCAGGAGGTCTTCCGGCGCGAGGTCGATTTCGTCCGGGCCCAGTTCGAGGAAAAATTCGCCACCCGGGGCCATGCAGTCGTTCTGACCAACAGCCGCAATACAGTTGGCGCCACTCCCCTCGCCACCGTCACCAGCATCCGCCAGGCCGTTTCGGCGATTGCGGCAAAGATGGACAAGGAGCGCGACATCCTGTTCCTGTACCTGACCAGCCACGGCTCCAAGGAGGGCACCATCAGCCTGGGCCTGGACGGGATGCGCTTTCCCGAACTGGCTGCGGATGACCTCGCCGCCCTGCTGCGCGAATCGGGCATCCGCTGGAAGGTGGTCGTGATCTCGGCCTGCTACGCCGGCAGCTTCATGGACGCCCTGAAGGACCCCGGCACGCTGGTGATTGCGGCGGCCCGCGCCGACCGGCGCTCGTTCGGCTGCGCCGACGAGAACGACTTCACTTATTTTGGCCGCGCCTTCTTCAAGGAATCGCTGCAGGCCACCGACTCGTTCGAAGAGGCCTTCACCAGGGCCACGTCGCTGATCCGGCAATGGGAAGACCGGGACCACGCCGAGCGGAGCGATGCCGCGAGCGCTCGCCAGGAGCAAGGCGAGGCCGCGAAACGCCACTCCTTGCCGCAAATCGAGGCACCGGCGGCGATCCGGCAACAGTTGAAGCTCTGGCGCGCGCAACTCGCGAAAAAAGCGGCGCCTGCGAACGGCCATTAGCCATCCCTGAACGCCCGCGTTCCGAAAAGCGCGCCGCTTTTCTGCCGGATCGCGCACCCTCGCCCTGGACCGAATGGCTGCCGGCCGTTCGGCCGGACGACGGCCCCATCCAGTAAAATCCCCGCTTTCCCAACCCCGGCCTGCCTCACCGGCGCCTTCCCCATGCCCCCCCTGCTGCTCCACACCATCGTCTTCATCGAGGGCTTCTGTTCGCTGGGGGCGGAAATCATCGCCTTGCGCCGCCTGTTGCCGCATGTCGGCAGTTCCATCGTGGTCACCGCGCCGACCATCGCCTTCTTCCTGCTAGCGCTGGCGCTGGGCTACGCCTCCGGGGCGCGGGTGGCGGACGGCTTTCGCACCGCGGTGGCGCGCAATTTCCTGATCGCGGCGCTGCTGGCCGGCATCGGCCTGTCGGGACTGGCGGTCGATGCGCTCTTTTCGGCGCTGCCGACGCTGCTGGCCTATGCGCTGTTCGTCGGCGGCATCCTGTGCCCGATTGCCTGGCTGCTCGGGCAGACGGTGCCGATCCTGACCAACCTGATGCAGCACCGGCGCACCGGCGAGGCGAGCGGCACCGCGCTGTACTGGTCCACGCTCGGCTCCTTTCTCGGCTCGATCAGTCTGTCGCTGGCGGTCATGCAGTGGCTGGGCGTGTCGGCGGCGGTGGTCATCTGTGCCCTCGGCCTGCTCGCCGGCTGGCTGCTGCTGGCCGGCCGCCGACTGCCGACGCTGGCGCTCGGCGCAACGCTTGCCGCCGCGCTGGTTGCGCCCAACCTGCAGCACGCGGTAACGGCCGACACGGCCTATGCCGAATACCGGGTCGCCGAGGTCGAGCGCACGGGGCTGACGGCACCGCGCGCCTTCTGGGTCAACAAGTCGCTGGCCT
>DASUZG010000016.1:0-6453 GCA_036376995.1 Azonexus sp.
ATCCGGCGCCGTGCCGCAGCCGCTGGAAGCGCAGCCGCCGCCGTCGGATGCCGGCGCGCTATTGCTGATGACGGGTAGTTCCACGATGAAGGCTCCTCGAATGCTGTCCGCAGCCTGTTCAGCAATCGTTGTGCCAGCAGCGAAAAGCGAGCAAAAACAAGGCCCTGCGAAATGATTGGCATCGCCTTGTGCGGCCCTTGTCGTGAATGTGACAAGCCCCGAGGTTGCACCGCTTGTCGCAATGCCAACATGGCCGGGTTCTATAAGGCGCTGAATAAACGGCGCTTTTTCCTGGCGCCGCTCTTGCTTCGAACCCCGCCATGAAAACCTATCTCGACTGGTCGGCCTACGACACCTACGGCATGGGCGACGCCTATGCCGGCATCCCGGCGAGCGGCGGCAACTACGCCAAGGCGGTCGCCGTGTGCATGAACAACCACCAGTGCCAGCGCGACGGCAAGGGCGTGATGTGCCCGAGCTACCGCATCAGCGGCGACCCGGCGCATTCCACCGGCGCCCGCGTGCGGGCCTTCAAGGCGGCGCTGAACGGCGAACTGGGCGAACAGCCCTTCGTCCATCCCGACCTGGCGGCGGTGATGGACCTGTGCGTTTCCTGCAAGGGCTGCAAGAAGGAATGCCCGAGTTCGGTGGACATGACCCTGATCAAGACCGAATACCTGGCGCAGAAGAACGCGCAGCAGGGTCTGACGCCCCGCGCCCGGCTGTTCGGTGGCCTGCCGCAGTGGCTGCACCGTTGGCGGAAACCGCTGGCCTGGCTGGTCGGCCGGCGCAACGGCAGCCCCGGGCTGGCAAAGCTGGCCGAACGCTGGCTTGGCCTCGCCGCCGCCCGCCCGATTCCGCTGCCGGCGGCGCAGCCCTTCGCCGCGGCTGTCGCCGAAACTGCCGCGCCGCGCGGCAAGGTGCTGCTGTTCGTCGACACCTTCACCCATTACTACACGCCGGAAGTCGCCACCGCCGCGCAGCGCGTGCTCAGCGCCGCCGGCTACGCGGTGGAAGTGCTGCGCCCGGCGGCCGACGACGGCGAGCCGCAGCGTCCGCTGTGCTGCGGCCGCAGCTACCTGTCGCAGGGCATGGTCGACGCCGCCCGCGCCGAAGGCCGGCGGGTGATGGCCGCGCTCGCCCCGGCGCTGGCCGCGGGCACGCCGGTGGTCGGCCTCGAACCCTCATGCATGTTGGCGCTGCGCGACGAGTTCTACAGCCTGTCGCTCGGCCCGGCGGTCGGCCAGCTCGGCAAGCAGGCCTTCCTGTTCGAGGAATTCCTGATGCGCGAAGCCAACAAGGGGCTAAAGCTCGATCTGAAACCGTTGCCCGGCGGCCGCGCGGTGGTGCACGGGCACTGCCACCAGAAGGCCTTCGGTGCGATGAAGGCGGTCAGGAAGGTGCTCGGCTGGATTCCGGCGTTCGAATTCGACATCGTCGATGCCAGCTGCTGCGGCATGTCCGGCGGCTTCGGGCTGGAGGCCGAGCATTACGCGGCCTCGCGGCAGATGGGGGAGCTCGCGCTGCTGCCGGCCGTGCGCGCCGCGGCGGACGATGCGCTGATCGTCGCCGACGGCTTCTCCTGCCGTCACCAGATCAAGGATGGCAGCGGCCGCGACGCCATCCACGTCGCCGTGCTGCTGGAGCGGGCGCTGGCCGCTTAGCGTGCCGGCCCGCGGGGAGGGCTACGGCCGGCTGTGCTCGGTGCCGGGCTGGCGTTTGACCAGCAGCAGCGTGATGCCGAGGATCACGGTCGCCGCCAGCCACAGCGCGCCACCCATCCCGACCACGGCGAAGAAGGAACGAAGCAGTTCCTCACTGACCAGGCGGACCGCATAGAACCCCTCGATGCCCAGCCACAGGGCGCAGAACAGCACGTAACCGGCAATCGCCAGCAGGAGCAGCAGCGAATAGCGCCACAGCGCCCCGAAACGGCTCAACCTCCCGTGCCGGAAACCGCGGATGCAGGTGATGAAGGCCATCACCGACAGCCCCAGCATGGCCAGTTCGAACGCTGCCACGACCCAGTCGATCCCTTGCCAGTTCATGTTTAGCCCCCTGTCAGTCCGCTCGCGGCAGGCGATGTGCCAGCACCCAGCGGGCATAGCGTGCCACATGACATCTGGAACTGCCTAGTGCTTCGTGCGCAGCGGCCAGCGTGCGCGTGGCGTCGAGGCGCAGGGCCAGGCGCAGCTGGTCCTTGAACTGTTCGGAGAAATTGCCGGCCAGCAGGCGCCCGACGATGGCCTCGACCAGTTGCGTCCGTTGCGTCCGCCCGAGCCGGCAGTGCTTCAGGCGCCGGCACATCATCGCCCGCGCCCGGCCGTGCCAGTAGCCGTGCGATTCGGCGACGACGAATTCGACGCAGCGGTCGATGGACCACTGCTCGCCGCTCAGCAGGCCGTCGGCCAGGGCATGCAGCTCGGTGTTCAGCAGCCGCTGCAGGTCGGCATGCGCGGCGGGAATCGACGCCGGCGGCACGGACTAGGGCTGATCTGGCTGCCGCACGAACACCATGCCGAAGGCGCCGATCGACACGGTACGGCCATTGACCGTGGTGTACGACGCCACCCCGAGCGGATGGTAGGTCGAGACGAAAGCCGTCACCGCCCCGATGCCAAGCACCTTGGCCAGCGGGCTGCGCTCGCCGATGGCCCGCTGGATTTCCTCGCGGTGCCGTTCGGGCGACGGATTGAAGACAAAGCCGGCGGCCACGACCAGCGCGGTGACGACGACGGCGATCAGGGTGTTTTTCGACATGCGGGAATCCGGTGGATGCAGGCAACGGTTGGGCAATGCCCGGCGGGATTTGGTTTCGCGCCGTTCAGATCGCCGTCACGGCCGGGCCTGCCGGGTGGCGAGGAATTCGCCGTTGCCGACCGGCACCGTGCAGGTCGAAAACTCGTGGTCGGCTTCCACCAGGGCGACGAACGGCGCCATCTCTGCGGCATGGGAGGTGGCGTTATCGACCACCAGCAGCCCGCCCGGCCGCAGCACCCGGCGGATATCGGGCCACCAGCCGGGGTACTCGGAGCGTTCGGAATCGAGGAACAGCAGATCGACGCTCGCCTCGGCCATGCCTTCGAGCAATGCACCGGCCTCGCCGCGAACCTGGGTGATGGCGGGCGCCAGCCCGGCGCGCGCAAAGTTGGCGCTCGCCAGACCGAGCTTGTATTCGGACAGCTCGACCGTGGTGACGTGACCGCCGACCGACAGCGCTGCCTCGGCCAGCCACAGCGTGGAATAGCCGTTCGAGGTGCCGATTTCCAGCACGCGCCGGGCGTTGGTGGCGCGGACCAGCACCGCCAGGAACTCGCCGGTGTCGCGGGTGATGTTCAGCATCCGGCGCGGCCGCTCGGCATGGGTGGAATCGTTGTTCAGGCCAAAGGCTTCCAGTTCTTGCAGCAGGTCGTGTAGCTGTTCAGTCACATCAGGCTCCGGATGGTGGATGGGGGGCGAAAGGCGGCAGGCCCAGCGCCAGGAACTTGGTTCCCGGAACCGGGTTGTAACTCACCGGCTCGGCGGACGTAAAGCCCAGCGATTCGTAGAGCCGCCGGGCGGCGACGAATTCGGGCAGCACATCGAGACAGATGCGGGCGTAGCCGGCCCGGCCTGCCTCGTGGATCATGTGCTCGACCAGCCGGCGGCCAATATTGTGGCCGCGGGCGGCAGGGCGGACGTAGACACGCTTGAGTTCGCAGCAGCTTTCGTCGACCCGGCGCAGCGCCGCGCAGCCGACGACGGCAGCCGCCGAGCAAGCCAGAACAAGGCGACCGTCCGGTTCGGCGTATTTCCCCGGAAGACCGGCGAACTCGCGCTCGTAATCCTGGAAATCGAGGTTGGCGATCGGACTCGCCACGTACTCGCGGAAGATTGCCACGACCTCGTCGCGATCAAGGGGAAAGCGGGCGTGCCGGAGAGTGATCATGGGCCGGTCAAGGGTTTGCCGGATCGAGCAGCGCTTGGTAGACCGCCAGGTCCGGTGCCGAGAAACAGCAAAAGATCACCTCCCGGATGCCGGGGAAGTCGACAATCGCCGCACGCACCGTGGCCACCGCAATTGGCGCGGCCAATTCAACCGGGTAACCGTAAATGCCGGTGCTGATACCGGGGAAGGCCATAGTCTCAAGGTCATGGCCAACCGCGATTTCAATGGAACGGCGATAGCAGGCGGCCAGCAGGGCGGCTTCCCCATGGCTGCCGCCCTGCCACACCGGGCCGACGGTGTGGATGACGAACTGCGCCGGCAGGCGATAGCCCCGCGTCAGCTTCGCCTCGCCGGTACGGCAACCGCCAAGTCTCCGGCATTCGTGCAGCAAATCCGGACCGGCGGCGCGGTGAATCGCCCCATCGACCCCGCCACCCCCGAGCAGCGACGAGTTCGCTGCATTGACGATGGCATCAATGGCCAGCGTGGTGATGTCGGTCTGGAGGGCGTGAAGTCGGGTCGGCATCACACGGGTGCTTAACCAGCTAGGTAATCGCTGCCGCGCGAAAGCGACAGGGGAAGCCAAGGTGGGGGTTCGGCGGGGCCGCTTGACCGGATGGGGCCGAAGCTCACAACGACACCTTGAGCTTGCGGCCGCCACTGATAGAGAACCCCTCGCGCTCGTAAAAAGCGAGTGTTTTATCGAACTGAGGGAGAGGTGGTGTAGTGACTTCCAGGCGTGTCCAATTGCGCGACCGGCCAAATGCTTTTGCCCGGGAAAGGAGTTGCAATCCTAATTGTTTTGAACGATACGCGGGCCGAACGTAGAGTTCGGGAATCGTGCCGAAAGCACCTTCTGCATAGAGTGCATAACTCTCATGGAGAGCAACAAATCCAACCGGCGAGGCACCATCCCGGGCGACGAAAACAAAATACTTCTCATGGTTGATGAAATCGACAAGGCGATCAACTGTCTTAGGAAGGTCGAAATTGAATGCCTGAATACCGATCGCGGTCATTATTTCAACAAGCAACTCGCCCACCATTTCAGCGACTTGAGGCGCGTCTTGTACGGTGGCTTTATGAATCTTCATAGGATGCTTATTGCTTGGGCCTAACGTTTGAATTCATCGGACTGCGCGGCTTTTCGCGCAGGTCCGGTGCAATGATTGGTTAGCCTGCGAATTTTTTGGCAATCGCATGGATTTTTTCCGGCACGCCCCAAGATGATGACACTTGGCCGTTTTTCTCGACGGACTCCTGCATTGAGGCGACATGCTTGGTTGTGAGATACGCGGATTTTTCAATTAGGGAAATTAGTCGCTTTGACTCGTCGAAAGAGAACGACTCGGATAGCAACTTGACTAGGGCAGAAGTGATCTTTGGACCAATTGAAGGATTCAACATAAAGATGTCGTACAGCTCCCTCGCGAGCACTCGATGGTCCTTTCCCTTACCTTGTACTGCTTGGTATTTGCCAATAAACCCGTACGGGTCGAGTCCTAATCGCACGGAAACGATTGGTAGTTTCCGACCAATCGCGACGCCGACCTCTTGGTCGCACCAGTTGCTCTCTTTGAACCCAGGTGCCAAGAGCGCAATCAATCCATCCATTGATGCAAGGGCCGACTCAATTTCCACCTGCCATTCTTTCGTAGGCTCGATGTCCACATGTGCGACAAATGCTGAAATACCAAAATCGGCCAGTGCTTCTCGTAAGTTCAGGGTGTCTACCTTCATTGAAGCCAAATGACTTAGAAATACCCGGGCCGAACCACTGCTCCAAAATTTTGGCTCTACCGGTGTTTCGAGCTGACTGGCAACACCAAGATGTTTTGCGAGTTCCAGTAACGGTTCATCCGCAGCGTCGCTAATCATTTCGATAACGTAACCCTCTTTGCTCCCACCGCCCCACTGATCTGTCCACGGGAGGCCAAATTGCTTGAGGGTCAAGTCAAGTAACGTCCACTCCTCGTTTGAGAGTGCGGATGCGATTGCTGTGATGTGTTTGATTCGCTCTGAAGGGTGCATGGCGGTAGGTGGCTAACGTTGAAGGTAAGGGGCGGCCCGCTTGCGGGACGTCCCAGCGGCCAAAGGCCGCGCCTTGACCGGAATGTTAGAGCGCTGAGTCATGGAATTGCTCCAGATACCAACAACCACGATAGCTGCGAAAGAGGAATCGAATTCTGTATGAATCGGCCTCTGGTTTGAAATGGAATACTTCGGCCACCCAATCCGTTGCAAAAAGTACCTCCTGCTCAAGGCCCAATTTTTTTCTTTCTGCGCGAGACAGGATGATCGGGGTTTTAAAGTCTTGGACGGTTCCCGCACCCCACAATTCGATAGTGGGTGGAGCAGCCTCAGGGGCGCCGAAGCGTGCAACCAAGGGAAAAATACTGCGCTCAATCTGAAACCTTCTGTCCTCTGCGAATTTTGAGAGAAAGCTTTTGAAGCTTTTATCGGGTTCCTGGCAATTTGAATCATGCGGCGCCCCAAAGGCCAAGATCGAGGCTAAGAACAAAGAC
>DASUZG010000017.1:0-2805 GCA_036376995.1 Azonexus sp.
TACCGCGGCGCCTCGGCCGAAATCATCGAGTCGCAGGTGACCAAGCCGCTCGAGGATTCGCTGGCCGGTATCGAAGGCGTCGAAGTCATCACCTCGATCTCGCGCGCCGAGAACAGCCAGATTTCGGTGCGCTTCAAGCTCGAGCGCGAGCCGGATTCGGCCGCGTCCGACGTTCGCGACCGCGTTTCGCGGGTGCGCAACCGGCTGCCCGACGAGGTCGACGAGCCGGTCATCGCCAAGGTCGAGGCCGACGCCAACCCGGTCATCTGGCTGGCGCTCTCGTCCGACAAGCATTCGGCGCTCGAAGTCACCGACGTCGCCAACCGCATCGTCAAGCCGCGCCTGCAGACGCTGCCGGGGGCGGCCGACGTGCGCATCTTCGGCGAGCGCAAGTTCGCCATGCGCATCTGGCTCGACAAGCAGCGCCTGGCCGCCTACCAGCTGACCCCGGCCGATGTCGAGGAAGCGCTGCGCCGGCAGAACGTCGAAGTGCCGGCCGGGCGCATCGAGAGCCGCCAGCGCGAGTTTTCCGTGGTCGCCACCACCGACTTGAAGACGCCGCAGGAATTCACCGCCATCGTGGTCAAGACCGCCAGCGGCTACCCGGTGACCATCGGCGATCTCGGCCGGGTCGAGATCGGCGCCGCCGCCGAGCGCAGCTCGGTGCGCTTCAAGGGCCGTTCGGCGGTCGGCATGGGCGTCATCAAGCAGGCCACGGCCAATCCGCTCGAACTGTCGAAAGCCCTGCGCGCCGAATTGCCGCAGCTGATCAGCCAGCTGCCGGAAGGCATGCGCGCCGACATTTCCTACGATTCCTCGATCTTCATCGACCGCTCGATCGAGTCGGTGTTCAAGACCATCGGCGAAGCCATCGTGCTGGTGCTGGCGATCATCTTCTTCTTCCTGCGCAACCTGCGGGCGACGCTGATTCCGCTGGTGACCATCCCGGTCTCGCTGATCGGCGCCTTCGCCATCATGTTCATGCTCGGCTTCTCGATCAACACGCTGACCCTGCTGGCACTGGTGCTGGCCATCGGTCTCGTCGTCGATGACGCCATCGTGGTGCTGGAAAACATCTTCCGCCACATCGAGTCGGGCATGTCGCGCCTGGAGGCGGCGCTGCTCGGGGCCAGGGAAATCGGCTTCGCGGTGGTGGCGATGACGCTCACGCTGGCTGCCGTCTACGCGCCGGTGGCCTTCATGACCGGGCGCACCGGCAAGCTCTTCATCGAGTTCGCGCTGACGCTCGCCGGTGCCGTGCTGGTCTCCGGCTTCGTCGCTTTGACGCTGTCGCCGATGATGTGCTCGGTGCTGTTGAAGCACGAGGACAAGCACGGCAAGGCCTTCCTCGCCATCGAGCGCTTCCTCGACGGGCTCAACCACGGCTACCGCCGGGTACTGCGCGCGGCGCTGGAAAAGCGCTGGCTGATCATGGTCGGCTTCGTGCTGGTCGCCGCCTCCTGCGGCCTGCTGATCAAGGCGCTCAAATCGGAACTGGCCCCGGTCGAGGACCGCGGCGTGATTCTCGGCGTGCTGACCGGCCCGGACGGCGCGACGCTCGACTACACCGAGAAGTACAACCGCCAGCTGGAAGAGATATTCAGCCAGACGAAGGATGTCGAGCGCTTCTTCGTCGTCGCCGGCAATCCGACCGTCAGCCAGGGCCTGTCCTTCATCGGCCTGACCGACTGGAAGGAGCGCGACCGCCGCTCGCCGGACATCGCCCGCGAACTGCTGCCCAAGTTCGCCGCCATTCCCGGCGCCATGGCCTTCCCGATCACGCCGCCCTCGCTCGGCCAGAGCCCGCGCGAGCGGCCGATCAATTTCGTCATCGCCACCTCGGCGTCCTACGAGGAACTCGACCAGGTGACCAACCAGTTCCTCGCCGAGCTGCGCAAGAACCCGGGCCTGATCAACGTCGATACCGATCTGAAGCTCAACAAGCCGGAACTCTCCGTCGTCGTGCGCCGCGACAAGGCGGCCGACATCGGCGTGCCGGTCGAGACCATCGGACGGACCCTGGAGACGCTGCTCGGCGGGCGCCAGGTCACCCGCTTCAAGCGCGACGGCGAGCAGTACGACGTGATCGTCCAGGTTTCCGACATCGACCGCAGCAATCCCGACGACATCCGCGACATCTACGTGCGCGGCCGCGACGGCGGCATGGTCGCCCTCGACAACCTGGTCGATCTCGGCGAGACGGTGGCGCCGCGCGAACTGAACCACTTCGCCCAGCGCCGGGCGGTGACCATCACCGCCAACCTGGCCCCCGGCTACACGATGGGCGAAGCGCTGAGCCACATGGACGGCCTCGCCCGCCAGCAGCTCAAGCCCGGCTACGCCGTCGACTACAACGGCCAGTCGCGCGAATTCCGCCAGTCCTCGTCGTCGCTGGCGATCACTTTCGTGCTGGCGCTGGCCTTCATCTACCTGGTGCTCGCCGCCCAGTTCGAAAGCTTCCGCGACCCGTT
Organism: Azonexus sp.; assembly: GCA_036376995.1. Classification (GTDB taxonomy): domain Bacteria; phylum Pseudomonadota; class Gammaproteobacteria; order Burkholderiales; family Rhodocyclaceae; genus Azonexus. The sequence continues at coordinate 2,472 of DASUZG010000017.1, forward strand.
CATCATCATGCTGACGGTGCCCCTGTCGATGGCCGGCGCCCTGCTGGCGCTATGGCTGACCGGCGGCACGCTCAACGTCTATAGCCAGATCGGCCTCGTCACGCTGGTCGGCCTGATCACCAAGCACGGCATCCTGATCGTCGAGTTTGCCAACCAGCTGCAGGAGCAGGGGCAGGCCTTGAAGGAGGCGGTTATCGAGTCGGCGACGCTGCGCCTGCGGCCGATCCTGATGACCACCGGGGCCATGGTCCTGGGCGCCGTGCCGCTGGCGCTGGCCACCGGCGCCGGCGCCGAATCGCGGCAGCAGATCGGCTGGGTCATCGTCGGCGGCCTG
>DASUZG010000018.1:0-7101 GCA_036376995.1 Azonexus sp.
CGAGCATGCCGAAGCGTTGTGCCTGGCGGCGTTGAACGATACGCCGTTCGATCTCGAGGGCACGCTGAAGGAGCTGCGCGATCTTGACGAGGACATCCGCCTCGGCCCCTCGACCGGCGCCATCGTCACCGCTGCCCAGGCTCGCGGCATCCCGTGCCGCCGCCTGACCCAGGGCAGCCTGGTGCAGTTCGGCTGGGGCTCCAAGCAAAAGCGCATCCAGGCGGCGGAAACCAGCTTCACCAGCGCCATCGCCGAGTCGATCGCGCAGGACAAGGAACTGACCAAGCAGCTGCTGCACGCCGCCGGCGTCGCCGTGCCCTTCGGCCGCCCGGTCGAAGACGAGGACGACGCCTGGGCTGCCGCCCAGGAAATCGGCCTGCCAGTCGTCGTCAAGCCGCAGGACGGCAACCAGGGCAAGGGTATCTCGGTCAATCTGACGAGCGAAGAGCAGATTCGCCGCGCCTATCGCGTGGCCATCGAGTTTCGCGACGACATCATGGTCGAGAAGTACCTGCCCGGCCACGACTGGCGCCTCTTGGTCATCGGCGACAAGCTGATCGCCGCCGCCCGGCGCGATCCGCCGCTGGTCGTCGGCGACGGCACGCACACCGTGCGCCAGCTGGTGGACATCGTCAACAGCGACCCGCGCCGCTCCGACGGCCACGCCACCTCGCTGACCAAGATCCGCTTCGACGAGATCGCCCTCGCCCGCCTGGCCGAACAGGGTTATAGCGCCGATTCGATTCCTGACCGCGGCGTGCGCGTCGTGCTACGCAACAATGCCAACCTGTCGACCGGCGGCACCGCCACCGACGTCACCGACGACGTACATCCGGAGCTCGCCGCCGCCGCCGTGGCCGCTGCGCAGACCGTCGGCCTCGACATCGCCGGCATCGACGTCGTCTGCGACACCATGCTGAAGCCGCTCGAGGAACAGGGCGGCGGCATCGTCGAAGTCAATGCCGCGCCCGGCCTGCGCATGCACCTCGATCCGTCGTTCGGCAAGGGCCGCCCGGTCGGCGAGGCGATCGCCGGCATGATGTACCCGGACGGTGACAACGGCCGTATCCCGGTCGTCGCGGTCACCGGCACCAACGGCAAGACCACGACCAGCCGCCTGATCGGCCGCATCTTCGAACAGAACGGCCTGCGCGTCGGCATGACCAGCACCGACGGCATCTATGTCCAGAACAAGCGCATCGACGACGGCGACTGCTCCGGCCCGCGCAGCGCCCGCAACGTGCTGGCCCACCCGGACGTCGACGCGGCGGTGCTGGAGACGGCGCGCGGCGGCCTGTTGCGCGAGGGCCTCGGCTTCGACATGTGCGACGTCGCCGTCGTCACCAACATCGGCCTGGGCGACCACCTCGGCCTCAACTACATCACCACCGTGCACGACCTCGCGGTGATCAAGCGCGTCATCGTCGAGAACGTCGCCCCGACCGGCACCGCCGTGCTCAATGCGGCCGACCCGGTGGTCGCGGCGATGGCCCGCCACTGCCCGGGCAACATCACCTTCTTCGCGCTCGACCCGGCGCACCCGGTGCTGGCCACCCACCGCACCCAGGGCAAGCGCGTGCTCTACGTCGACAAGGGCGACATCGTCTGCGGCGAAGGCCGCAAGAAGCACCGCATCCCGCTGTCGCGCGTACCGCTGACGCGCAACGGCGCAATCGGCTTCCAGATCGAGAACGTGATGGCCGCCGTTGCCACCGCCTGGGCGCTGGGCTATGACTGGGCCAGCGTCGAGGCTACCCTGGCCGGCTTCGTCAGCGATGCCGTGACCGCCCCCGGGCGCTTCAACGTGTTCGATTACAAGGGTGCGACGCTGATCGCCGACTACGGCCACAACCCCGATGCCATGATGGCGCTGGTCGGCGCCGTCGAGAAAATGCAGGCTTCACGGCGCACGGTGGTCATCAGCGGCGCCGGCGACCGGCGCGACGAGGACATCCGCCAGCAGACCGAGATCCTCGGCGAAGCCTTCGACGACGTGATTCTCTATCAGGATGCCTGCCAGCGCGGCCGCGCCGACGGCGAAGTGATTGCCCTGCTGCGCGCCGGCCTGGAGAACAGCAAGCGTGTCCAGCACATCGAGTCCATCACCGGCGAGTTCATTGCCATCGACACGGCCCTCGCCCGCCTGCAGCCGGGCGACCTGTGCCTGATCCTGATCGACCAGGTGGAAGAGGCCCTGGCGCATATTGCCGGGCGGATTGCCGAAGTGCGCTAAGCGGAAAGCTCTAGCAACACAAAAAAATAGCCCGGGAATCCGGGCTATTTTTTTCGCCGGTTGTCCGGCCGCTATTTCGTATCGATCTTCTGGTAGCGATAGACCTTGGTCCGCCGCTGGATGATCGACAATGGAACCTTGCACCCTTCCAGTGCCGATTCACAGCCAGGGGTGCCCGGCGGCTTGCCGCCGATCAGGAACGGGACACTCTTGCCATCGACGCTGACGATGCCGGCCACCGGAGACGGTGGAATCCCTTCACTGCTGAATTCGGACCACACCTCGCCCGACGACGAAATCCGATTGCCGGTCAGGAAATCGACGGCATAGCCGTAGCCAGTACCCAAGCCGCCGCAGGTTCCCGAGCCGCCCCCCACCGGGGTCGGCTGGAAGGTGCTGAAGTAGACCACGCCCCCGACGGTTGCCGGAGTCGTCACGACCTGTTCGTAAGTCCCGGGATTCGTATCGGCGGCTGTCAATTCCCGCACCCAGCCGCGAGCGGTAAGAATCGCCGAACTGTAATCGAGGCCGGTCGTGGTGGTATTCAACAGTTCGCAGGTGCTCGGACTCATGACGGGCCCCAGGGCGGTAGTGTCTTTTTCATCGCAATCCCGGCCATCGATCATGGTGGCCGTGGTACTGGCATAAACATCGCGTATGCCATAGAAGCGGTTTTTCACCGTGGTGACGGCCGTCGAGGCTGCACGGGGTTGTTCCCGGTTGCCTGAGCCGAACAGCACCACACTGGTGTCGCCGATGACGACCACGTCCGGAGCGTTCATCAACTTGCGCTGTTGCGCAGCGTCGCTCCAGTTCGACACCTGGACCAAGGCCCGGATCGACCAGGAAGCAGGGGCGATACCGGCGCCGGCCGCCAGCAGGTTGCTGGTATTGATGCGCCAGGCATAGCCGCGCGTATCGACGGCATAGAGTACATCGGTATAGCCGTCGAAATTGGTGTCGACCGGCACGACATCGGCAGCCACGCGCCCGGCGTCGCTCTTGGTAGCGGTCAGGTCAAGATAGGCGGCCAAGGCACCGGTTTCGGCATTGAGAACGTAGATGCCAGTGCCCTTGGGTGCGGCACCAGTAACCATCTTTGAGGTGCTGCACATGGTCGCGCTCGTCGGATCCGTGTCCTCGCAGGTGTCGTACCCGGCACCGAAGACGACATACAGATTGCTGTCCCCCTTGAGCCGGACGACACGTGGCGTCGACCAGGTCTGGCCGATATGCTTTACGTCATCGGCAGCGGTCGCAATCGAACCGCTGGGCACTTGGCAACTCGTGTCGTTGGTGGCATTCGGGCAACCGAATTTCCACATCAGGGTCGGCGGCGAAGCAGCGCTGGGCTTGGTGGTGGCGTTGAAGCCGTAGATCATCCGCCCACCACGGCGCATCGACGGGAATATGTAGGTCTTGATCAGGTCGTTGGTCGTGGTGCTGCGCTCCTGATACGCACCGATCCCGCCATCGAAGAAATAGTCCTTGGGTTGACCGGTGACGCCGGGGTAGGAAATCAACGGCGAGTTGTCGCGCAAGCGGGTGAATTTGGAGAAGAACTCCGGCGCGACGAAGGCCCACAGTTCGCTGCCGGCGTTCGGACGGGAAACGGATGGCTGGTTGCCGTCGACGGCATGCAGCATGCCATCGCCGGCTCCGTAATAAACCACGATGTCGGAATCGGCGTCAGTGGCCGAACCAGCCGCATAATTCAGGGCGATCGGCCGGGAATGCACGACGTCGCCATGCGCCGTCGGACGGGCCTTGTTGTTGGTCACCAGATCGTTGTTGGTGACCGTGTAGGTCTGATAGACGCCGCTGGTGGCCGGACCATCGCCCAGGTTGCCGCCGGCGACCCAGTTCACCAGGGTCGAACTCAGCGAGGAACTGGAGATATTCAGGTGATTGAAGGCAACCAGGCTTGAGCAAGTCACGTCGGCGCAGGTCTTGATGTTGCGACCGCAATAGGTGCCGGTGGCCGAGCCCGCCGTACCGGAGACATTCGAGGCCAGACAGGTCCGGGCGCGCAAGCCTTGGCCGATACCGCCCTTTTCGACGAGATTGCCGTCCTGCAGGTCGGAGTAGAACGACGTCGAGGGTGAAATCGGGCTGCCGCCGACGCTGGCACAACTGTTCAGCGGCGTCTGCTCGACCGGGACGTTGTTCCAGTACGTTCCCGAATCGGTAGTCCAGTAACTGGTCGCACAAGACTTGATGAAGCCGGTCTGGGTGTTGTCGATGGCCGGAGTGGGCAAGCCCGAGGTAGTCGTGCTGTCGGCCAGATAAAGGTTGGCCGGATTGGTCGACGTATCGAGACCGAAGCGGTATTGCTTGAGATTGCCGGCCCAGCGCTGATAGGCATTGGCATCCGGGCGGAACATACCGATAAAGACCTGGTTCAGGTAGGTACCCTGAGTATTGACGCTGACCGGCAGGGAAGAGGAAGCGAACACGCTGTTCTTCGCCGAAATGGTGGTGAAGAAATCGGTGAAGGCGGCAATCAGCTTGCCGAGATCGCCATTGACCTCGTAATAGCCCCCCTGCCCGCCACCGCCATACCTGGCGATCGACTTGAGCAGCGAAGTCTGGCTGGCGTCGGCGCTGGCGTTATAGACGTTCATTGCATAGGTATAGACCGGCTGGCGCCCGCTGACGCTGCTGACGTCGGTGGTGGACAGGAAATTGGCCCAGGCATCGCCGATGCGCGGCTGGGCGCCGGTCGAGAAGGGATACGACGAATTGCTGTAGTTGTAGGCCAGGTTGGTCTTCAACAGGCTGGTCGTATCGGAATTGGGCCAGGTATTGCCGACCAGCAGGATGTAGTTGGCCCCGCAGCTGTTGTCGTTGGTGATCGGGCTGACGTAGTTCGAGTCGGCATTCGTCCCGTTGGTCACCGCCAGCGGATCGATAACGGTGGCGTTGTTGGCCAGCACAGAAAAAGGCGCCTGCCCGAAATGGACATGCCCGGTCGGACTCCCCGCCGTGCTGTTCGGCGCACCGGCCGGATTGGTATAGCCGCCGAAATACTTGAAGGCTTCGAAGAAGCCGCCGCCGTAATTGGCGGCCGAATCGGCCTTGCCGCCCGACGCGGTGATATCGCCGTACCAGGTGTTGAGATCACCGACCAGGTTGGCGCATGCCGTTCCGCCCTTGACGAGCGGCAGGATCGCCCGCTTGATGACGCCACCGACGCCGCTGTTGTCGACCGTCGTACCGGCATCGTTGCTATAGGTACCCTTGCTCCCGGTCGGCGGCAGGATCATCAGGCCGGCGTTGATCGAGAGCGGCGAGGCGGCATCGCATACGAGCGCATTCAGCACCAGTTTCAGAGCCCCGACTTCGACCTGGCCCTGCGTCAACTTCACATTGGCGCCGAAAATCGTCTCGACATAGCCCAGGCAGGTCGCATCGGAGCCACATTTGGCGGTGACGCTGGCTTTCGTCCAAGACTGGGCATTGCTTGACCAGTTCGAGGTATTGTCGAGAAAGATCAGCACATTCGGTGCCGTGCCGTTGCTCCCGCCGGTAGCATAGAGATCAATGTCCTCACTCGAGGCACTGACGGCAAACAGCGAGGCGAGGACCAAGGCCAGGCGGCGAGTACGAAGTCCGATGACGGTCATGGCGCTACTCCTTGTGAATCACTTGCAGTTGTTCGTAACGTCGGTGGAATCGACACGGACTTCGATCCCCTGATGGACAGTGGTCGTGGCGCCGGTGGCCGTATCCGCCGTCACTTGGGCTTCGACATCCCAAAGCACCGTCGAACACAGCGACGGGCCGGAGGGCGTGCCGCCTGAGGTACCACCGACAATTGTTGGCCCCCCACCGCCCGTGCCGCCGATGCATGGCTGGTCGACTGCCAACACAGTGTCCACGCCGCCAACTTTGGTGACCAGTTCCGAGGTGTTGATCACTCGCGTTCGTTTGCAGGTTATCTTGGGCACCACCACTTGGTACGAAGCTTGGCCGACGCTTACGTTTGGAATTGTCTTGCCACCGGAGACTGAATAATTGGTGATGAAGTCCTTGTCGGTCAGCACCTGATCGAGAACGAAATTGGCCGCTGCCACGGTTTCGTCATGAAACTGTTCGTTGCCGACGACCTGCAGGTTGGTCGTCGCCAAGCGGATCGCCGACACCGCCAGCAAGGTGATGAGCAACAGCATGACCAGGCCAACGAGCAGGGTCATGCCGGTCTGCCGGGATTTATCGTTGCAGCGCACGCCTCTCATTGCTGCCTCCGTCCAACCACGTTGCCGAACGTGATGTAGCTGGAAAATACGTGACGATTGAACCGTTGCTCGCTGGTCGTACGGACAACAGCCGTATTGGCCGAGTACGGTGCCGCGCAACTGGTGGTACCCGGTGGCAGGGAACAGATGTCGCCGAGGTTGTAGGTCTTGTCGTCGCTATAGCCCGGAGCAGACGACTCGGCACTGACCAACAGGCTGACCCGGGCACCGACCACCAGCGCCCACTCGGCCGCTGTCGGGTCGGAAGAAAAAGTATCCGGGGCACCGTCGGCATTATTGTCCAGGCCATACTCGATCTGCATGTTGTCGATACCACTGGCAATCTGCACCGGCGTTCCGGGCGGCGAAGCCGCCGAACCAGCATCAACATCAAGGCGCCACAGCACATTGGCATCATCAATGTAATAGATGCTGCGATAGAACTTGCGGATCGGGGCAACCGTACCGGCCGTGGTTGAACAGGTCGGCGAGGTGGCGCTGCCGGTCGGAAGGATGGTTGAGCGCAGCGTCAGGGTCGTCGAATCGGTGGATACCCGGACCGGCGTCGTTAGATATTCGTCCCCGCATTCGGACACCTGTAGATAGGCGGTACCGGCAGTGATGGCAGTG
>DASUZG010000019.1:0-22194 GCA_036376995.1 Azonexus sp.
TGGCCGCGCTGTTCGGCGAGGATTCGATCAAGAGCCGGCGCAATACCGAAGCCGTCGAGATCGCCCCGAACACGCTGGTCGCCGCCCGTCTGGCCGACTACAAGCCGGCGACGCTGCAGCCGTTCGACGGCCTGAAGGCCAGCATCGAGACGCTGCTGCGCCGCCAGGAAGCGCAGGCGCTGGCGACCAAGGACGGCGAAGCCCAACTGGCCGCTCTGCAGAAGGGCGAGGACAAGCTGTCCTGGGGCGCCGGCAAGGTGGTGTCGCGCATGGATGCCCGGCAGATTCCGCAACCGGCGGTGCCGGCGGTGTTCCGCATCGATGCCGGCAAGCTGCCGGCCTATGCCGGCGTCGCGCTGCCGGGGGCCGGCTATGCGCTGTACCGCCTCAACCGCGTCGAAGCCGGTGCTGCGCTCGATGCCGCCAGCCGCAAATCGGCCCAGGGCCAGCTGGGCAATTTCGCCGCCCAGGAAGAGATTCGCCTGTACCTGGAGGCCCTGCGCAGCCGTTACAAGGTCGAGATCCACCAGGCCGCGCTGGAGAGCAAGTAAGCCTGTAACAGGCGGATCGTCGGACGGGGCCTGCGGGCCCCGTTTTCATTTCCGGCCGGCGCCCGACGAAGGCACCAAAAAGAAAACGCCGAGCGGTTTGCACCGTTCGGCGTTTTTGTCGGTAGGCGGCTGGCGCCGCCGAAGCATCAAGCCGGCAGCGGCTCGGCGTTGCCCAGCGCGGTGGTGTTCATGCCGCCATCGACGTAGAGAATCTCGCCGGTGATGCCGCTGGCCAGGTCGGACAGCATGAAGGCGGCGGCATTGCCGACTTCCTCGATGGTCACGTTGCGGCGCAGCGGGGCATGGTGCGAGTTGTACGACAGCAGCTTGCCGAAGTTGCCGATGCCGGAGGCGGCCAGGGTCTTGATCGGACCGGCCGAGATGGCGTTGGCGCGGATGCCTTCGGGGCCGAGGCAGAAGGCCAGGTAGCGCGTGGCGGCTTCGAGGCTGGCCTTGGCCAGGCCCATGGTGTTGTAGTTCGGCATGGTGCGCTCGGCGCCGAGGTAGGAGAGGGCCAGCGCAGCGCTCTTGCGGCCCTGCATCATCGGCCGGGCGGCCTTGACCAGCGCCGGGAAGCTGAAGGACGAAATCTCGTGGGCGATGCGGAAGGCTTCGCGCGACATGCCTTCGAGGAAGTCGCCCTCGATCGCTTCAGTCGGCGCGTAGGCGATGGAATGCACCAGGCCGTCGAGGCCGTCCCAGTGCTTGCCGAGTTCGCTGAACACGGCGGTGATCTGTTCGTCGCTGCCGACGTCGAGCGGAAACACCAGGGTGCTGTCGAATTCGGCGGCGAACTTGTTGATGCGGTCGAGGAAGCGCTCGTTCTGGTAGGTGAAGGCCAGTTGCGCGCCTTCACGATGGCAGGCCTTGGCGATGCCATAGGCGATGGAATGCTTGGACAGCAGCCCGGTGATCAGAATCTTCTTGTCGGCGAGAAAGCCCATGTGTTGTTCTCCCTAAGGGGTTTAGCCGCCGGATTATAAAGCATCACATGTTCGGATAGGTCGGTCCTTCGCCGCCCTGCGGGACGACCCAGTTGATGTTCTGGGTCGGATCCTTGATGTCGCAGGTCTTGCAATGGACACAGTTCTGCGCGTTGATCTGCAGGCGCGGGGTACCGGCTTCGTCGCGCAGGATTTCATAGACGCCGGCCGGGCAGAAACGCTGTTCGGGCGCATCGTACTGGGCCAGGTTGACGCTGATCGGCACTGCGGCATCCTTCAGCTGCAGGTGGCAGGGCTGGTCTTCCTCGTGATTGGTCGAGGACAGGAAGACCGACGACAGGCGGTCGAAGGTCAGCACGCCGTCCGGCTTCGGATAGTCGATCTTCGGGCAGTCGGCGGCCGGCTTCAGCTTGGCGTGGTCGGGGACGGTGCTGTGCAGGGTCCACGGCGCCTTGCCACGGAATACCAGCTGGTCGATGCCGAACATGATCGAGCCGAGTTTCAGGCCCTTGGCCATCCACGGCTTGAAATTGCGCGCGGCGTGCAGTTCGTCGTACAGCCAGCTGTTGCGGAAGGCTTCCGGGTAGGCGGTCAGTTCGTCCTGCGCGCGGCCGGCCTGCAGCGCCGCGAAGCACGCTTCGGCGGCCAGCGAGCCGGTCTTGATGGCGCAGTGCGAGCCCTTGATGCGGGCAGCGTTGAGGAAGCCGGCATCGTCGCCGACCAGCACGCCGCCGGGGAACACCGTTTTCGGCAGCGATTGCAGGCCGCCGGCGGTCAGCGCGCGGGCGCCGTAGGCGATGCGCTTGCCGCCATCGAGGAACTTGCGGATTTCCGGGTGCGTCTTGAAGCGCTGGAATTCCTCGTAGGGCGACAGGTGCGGGTTCTGGTAGCCGAGCCCGACGACGAAGCCGACTGCGACCTGGTTGTTCTCCAGGTGGTAGAGGAAGCCGCCGCCATAGGTGGCGCTGTCCATCGGCCAGCCGCCGCTGTGCACGACCAGGCCGGTCTGGTGCCGCTCCGGCTGCACTTCCCACAATTCCTTGATGCCGATGCCGTAGGTCTGCGTATCGGCATCGCGGGCGAGGTCGAATTTTTCGATCAGCTGCTTGCCGAGGTGGCCGCGGCAGCCTTCGGCGAAGAAGGTGTATTTGCCGAGCAGCTCCATGCCCGGCTGGAAGTTCGGGCCTTCGGAACCGTCGTGCAGGCGGCCCATGTCGCCGGTGGCGACGCCCTTGACTGCGCCGTTGTCGTCGAACAGCACTTCGGCGCCGGCAAAGCCCGGGTAGATCTCGACGCCGAGCGCCTCGGCCTGTTCGCCCAGCCAGCGGCAGACGTTGCCGAGCGAGATGACGTAGTTGCCTTCGTTATGGAAGCACTGCGGCAGCAGGGAATTGGGCACGCGGGTGGCGCCGGTTTCCGAGAAGATGAAGAAACGGTCTTCGCAGACCGGCGCATTGAGCGGGGCGCCGTCGGCCTGCCAGTTGGGCAGCAGTTCGCTCAGGGCGCGCGGGTCCATGACCGCGCCGGACAAAATGTGGGCGCCGATCTCGGCACCTTTCTCGATCAGGCAGACGCCGAGTTCGGCGCCTTGTTCCGCCGCCAGTTGCTTGAGCCGGATGGCCGAGGCCAGACCGGCGGGACCGCCGCCGACGATGACGACGTCGAATTCCATGGCTTCGCGTTGCATGCTGTCTCCCGTGAATTATTGTTGCGCTGTAAACAATACGGTACAGTATGGACAAACATTGGGCAACCCCTGCAGGGAATCGCAACATGGAACATCGACGCAAGCTCGTGCATGTGACCAGCATGCCTATCCGCTGGGGCGACATGGACGCCTACGGCCACGTCAACAACACCGTTTACTTCCGCTACATGGAGCAGGCGCGGGTCGAATGGATCGAGGCGCTGGGCGTGCAGGTGCGCCCGGGCGGCGACGGGCCGGTGATCATCAACGCCAGCTGCACGTTTCTCAAGCCGATGAACTACCCCGGTACCGTCGAAGTGCGCACCTATGTCGGCGTGCCGGGGCGCTCCAGCGTGCAGAGCCATGTCGACATGCTGATCGACGGCGAACTGTACGCCGAAGGGGCGGCCAAGATCGTGTGGATGAACACCCGGAGCGGCAAGTCGGTGCCGATTCCCGATCACGTGCGGGCGGTGCTGGAAGCGGAGTAAACTCGCCGGCCATCGTCCGTCATACCGAACCGCCATGGGCAAACGCAAAATCTGGGAAAAACTCTTGTCGGCCGAGCGGCCGGGCGCCGGCAAGGCGCCGGGCTCGCCGGAGCGCACCGCCTTCCAGCAGGATTACGACCGCATCGTCTTCACCTCGGCTTTTCGCCGCCTGAAGGACAAGACCCAGGTCTTCCCGCTATCGAAAAGCGACTACGTGCGCACGCGCCTGACGCACAGCCTGGAGGCCAGCTGCGTCGGCCGCTCGCTGGGCGCCGTCGTCGGCCGCGAGATCATCGCCCGGCACGGCCTGCAGCATGTCGAATCGGGCGATTTCGGGGCGATCGTCGCCGCGGCGTGCCTGGCGCACGATATCGGCAATCCGCCGTTCGGCCATGCCGGCGAGGATGCGATCCGCGAGTGGTTCCGCAATTCCGGGCTGCTCGAGCGCCATCCCTTCACGCCGGCGCAGCGTGCGGACTTCGAACGCTACGAAGGCAATGCCCAGGGTTTTCGTATCGTCACCCGCCTGCAAAGCCCGGCCAACCCCGGCCTGCAGCTGACCAGCGCGGTGCTCGCCACTTTCACCAAATATCCCCGGCCGTCGGCCCTTGCCGAAGACCTCGATGGCAAGAGCGGCAAGAAATTCGGCTTCTTCCAGCACGACGCCGCGGCCTTCGCTGCCGTCGCCGCCTCCACCGGCCTGGTCGAGCGCATTGCCGGCACCGCCTGGCGCCGCCATCCGCTGGCCTTCCTGGTCGAAGTGGCGGACGACACCTGCTACCTGATCGTCGATCTCGAAGATGCCGCCAAGCTCGGCTTCGTGCCCTACCGCGACGCCGAATGCCTGCTCGGCGACCTGGCCGGCAATTCGATCAACGGCGGCCGCCTGGACCGTCTGCACGACCCGAAGGAGCGCCTCGAATACCTGCGCGCCAAGGCCATCGGCCGGCTGCTCGAAAGCGCCGCGGCGGTGTTCCTGGAAAACGAGGCGGCCATTCTGGAGGGCGAGTTCGACGAGGATCTGCTCGGCCAGTCGCCGGTTGCCGTGCCGTTGCAGGCGGTGCTGAAAGTCGCCAAGGAAACCATCTATACGGCACGGCCGGCGCTGGAAATCGAAACCGCCGGTTTCGAGGTGCTCGGCGCGCTGCTTGAATTGTTCACCGGCGCCGTCGAGGCGGGGGCCGGGCACGGCCGGATGACCACCCGCGAGCGCATGCTGCTCAAGCTGCTGCCGTCGCAGTTCCTTGGTCACGGCGGTGAGCCGGATGCGGACCCCTATGTCCGTCTGCTGCAGATCGCCGACTTCGTCGCCGGCATGACCGATTCCTACGCCGTGGACCTCTACCGCAAGCTGAAGGGCTTCGACCTGCCGGCCTGAAGGAGAAGACGTGAGCTACAAGTTCGACACCATGACCCTGCACGCCGGCCAGATTCCCGACAGCCAGTACGGTGCCCGGGCGCAGCCGATCTACCTGAGTTCGTCCTTCGTCTTCAAGGATGCCGACCAGGCCGCCTCGCTGTTCAACATGGAGCGCGGCGGGCATGTCTATTCGCGTATCTCGAACCCGACCAACGCCGTGTTCGAGGAGCGCATGGCGGCGCTCGAAGGCGGCGTCGGGGCCATCGCCGTGGCCTCCGGTCAGGCTGCGCTGCATCTGGCCATCACCACGCTGATGGGCGCCGGCGGCCACATCGTCGCCAGCCGCTCGCTGTACGGCGGCTCGCACAATCTGCTCGAATACACGCTGCCGCGCTTCGGCATCACCACCACCTTCGTCGATCCGCGCGATCTCGATGCCTGGCGTAAGGCCATCCGCCCGGAAACGCGGCTGCTGTTCGGCGAAAGCCTCGGCAACCCTGGCCTCGAAGTGCTCGACATCCTGCAGGTCGCGGCGCTGGCCCACGAGCATGGCCTGCCGCTGCTGGTCGATTCGACCTTTACCACGCCCTATCTGCTGCGCCCGTTCGAGCACGGTGCCGATCTGGTCTTTCATTCCGCCACCAAGTTCCTCTCCGGCCACGGCACGGTGATCGGCGGCGTGGTCGTCGATTCCGGCGCCTTCGACTGGGCCGGCAGCGGCAAATTCCCGACCTTGAGCGAGCCGTACGCTGGCTTTCACGACATGGTCTTCGCCGAGGAATCGCCGATTGCCGCCTTCTTGCTGCGGGCGCGGCGCGAAGGGCTGCGCGACTTCGGCGCCTGCCTGAGTCCGCTCAACGCCTTCCAGATCCTGCAAGGCATGGAAACGCTGCCGCTACGCATGGCGCGGCACATCGACAACACGCGCAAGGTGGTCGCGCACCTGGCGGCGCAGGTCGGCGGTGCGATCGAGGCGGTCGTCCATCCCGACCTGCCCGGGCATCCCGACCACCAACTGGTGCAGCAACTGATGCCGCGCGGCAGCAGCTCGGTATTCACCTTCAGTCTGAAGAGGGGCAGGGCGGCCGGACGCAAGTTCATCGAGGCGCTGAAAGTGTTCTCGCATTTGGCCAACGTCGGCGATGCCAAGTCGCTGGTCATTCACCCGGCTTCCACCACGCATTTCCGCATGTCCGATTCGGCGCTGGTCGCGGCCGGCATCCACCCCGGCACCATCCGCCTGTCGATCGGCCTGGAAGACCCGGACGACCTGATCGACGACCTCAATCGCGGCCTTGCCGCGGCGGCCCGGGAGTAGGGCATGGAACTCAGCGTCGCCGGTCAGCCGGCCTATATCTACACCGGCGGCAAGCGGCCGGATGCCGCCGCATTGGCCAGCCAACCGGCAGTCGTCTTCATCCACGGCGCGCAGCAGGACCACTCCTGTTGGGCGCTGCAAAGTCGCTGGTTCGCCCACCACGGCTTCACCGTGCTGGCGCCGGACCTGCCCGGGCATGGGTGCAGCGGCAGCGATGCACTGCCATCGATCGAAGCCATCGCCGACTGGATCGTCACCCTGCTCGATACGGTGGGCATCGACCGCGCGGCCGTAGTCGGCCACAGCATGGGCTCGCTGGTGGCGCTCGAACTGGCAGTCCGCTATGGCAGCCGCGTCGCGCACGCGGCACTGCTCGGCACCGCGCTGCCGATGCCGGTGTCGCCGGTCTTGCTGGAGGCCAGCCGCGACGATGAGCCGAAGGCGACGGCGATGATCAATGCCTTTTCCTATTCCGCCGCCGGCCAGATCGGCGGCAACACGGTGCCCGGCCTGTGGCTGCTGGGCATGAACAGGCGGCTGATGGAGTGCCAGAAGCCCGGCGTCTTCCACGTCGATATGAATGCCTGCAACAGCTACCAGCGGGCGCCGGAAAGCCTGGCCGCGATCACCGCGCCGCTATTGATCGTCGCTGGCAGCCAGGACCGGATGACGCCGGCGAAGGCAGCGAAAGCACTACAGGAATGCCTGCCGGGCGCCCGCCTGGTCAGCATTGCCGGCAGCGGGCATGCGCTGATGGCCGAGCGGCCGGATGCCGTGCTCGATACGCTGCGCGATTTCCTGGCGAACTGACGTCGCGGCTCGGGAAACGCTTTATCCCCATTTCCTGTGGATAAACTTGGGAGTAGTTACTTGGTACTAGTCCCAAGGTCTTGTCCGGCAAGGGGTTTTGACACTCTGCCCACAAATCGGGCAGTGGCGGATGGCTGACGTAGCAATCAAAACGGCCGCCGGCGGCCCGCAAGGGGCCGGCGGCGGCCGGTCGAAGGCGCTGCCGATCAGCTCAGCGTATCGGCCCAGATGTTCTTGGCCCAGGCCCGCGTAAACAGGCCTTCCTCGACCGACGGTTCCTTCGACACGCCGCCCGAGCCGTCGACCACCAGCAGTTCCTTCTTTTCCGGATTCCAGCGGTGCACCGAATCGACGTGGATGCCACGGCGGTCGTCGATCATCGAGTAGCAGGTGTTGGCCATCAGCGTCGGCCGCGCCTCGCGCCCGGACAGGATTTCGAGGATCGCAGCGGCGGCGGCCTTGCCGTGCTGGTTGGCCATGTGGCCGGATTTCGGCATCAGCGGCGCCGACAGCGTGGCGTCGCCCAGCACGTGGATGTTGGGCACTGCCGTCGATTCCATGGTCACCCAGTTGACCGTCGCCCAGCGGCCATTGGCGTTGATCACGCCGGCGTCGTGGGCGATCTTGCCGGCCGTCTGCGGCGGCACCAGGTTGATGATGTCGCCACGCTCGCGGTCGCCGATCTCGTTGGTGACGATGTTGGTCGCCGCATCGACCTCGACCGCGTTCCAGTTCGGCCGGTACTCGATGATGCCCTTGTAGTCGTTGGCCCAGACGTCGGCGAACAGCTTGGTCTTGGAGATGATCTTGTCGTTTGCGTCGAGCACCAGGACCTTGGAATTTGGCTTGTGCGTCTTGAAATAATGGGCGACCTGGCTGGCCCGCTCGTAGGGTCCGGGCGGGCAGCGGTAGGGCGCCTTGGGCACGGTCAGCACATAGGTGCCGCCGTCCGGCAGGTCGACCAGCTGCTTGCGCAGCGCCAGCGTCTGCGGGCCGGCCTTCCAGGCGTGCAGGATGGATTCCTGGGCCTTGACGTCGTAGCCGGCGATGGCGGCGAAATTGAGGTCGACGCCCGGCGACAGGATCAGGCGGTCGTAGGCGAACTCGCCGCCCTTGTCGGTCCGGACCTTGCGCTTCTCGGCATCGATGGCAGTGACCGAGGCGTGCACCACCTTGATGCCCCAGTTCTTTTTCAGCGCATCGTAGCCGTGGATCAGCGAGTCGTACTCGCGGTTGCCGGCCAGCACCTCGTTGGAGGTCGGGCAGGAGATGAAGGTCGGGTTGCGCTCGATCAGCACCACCTCGATGGCACCGTCGCTCCACTTGCGCAGGTACTTGGCGGCGGTCGCGCCGCCGAAACCGGCGCCGATGACGATGACGCGGCCGAGTTTCTGGCCCTTCTTCGGGGCGGCGAGGGCGCTGCCGGGCAGCAGGGTGGCACCGAAGGCCTGCAGCAGGCGGCGGCGGTCGTTGTTGATCAGGGACATGAACGTGGCTCCTTATTTCTGGCGGGAGAAGTAATCCGCCAGCACGGCGATTTCTTCGTCGGTATAGCCCTTGGCCAGCTGGTGCATGATCGTGGCCTGCTTGGTGCCGGCCTTGAAGGCCAGCAGCGTCTGCGCCAGATACTCGCGGTCGCGCCCGGCGATGGCCGGAATGGCGGAATTGATGCGGCCTTCGGTGCCGTGGCAGTTGAAGCAGTTGGCGACGAAATAGGGGAAGGGCGCCGGCGCGGCGGGCGCCTTGTCGGCCGCCTGCAGGGCGGTCGCGGCGACCAGGCCAAGGAGCGGAACGAATCGTTTCATGAAAGTCTCCAGGATAAGGACGATCGGCCGAAGACGTTGCTGCGGGCCGGAATCGGGCAGTTCGCAATGTGCGTGAAGGCGACTGCAAAGCCAACGAATTTTTTGGCATATGCAAAGAACCGTCGGTGAGGCGGTGAGGGCGTCTTCAGAATCGGCGCCGCGGCCTCCGGCGCATTGCGGGCGAAATCGTATATGCAAAAAATGGATTAGCTTCTAGAAATTCATTATTTCTGCTTATAACAATTGCTCCCTAGACTGTGCCGCAAGCACGGTGCAGAGCACCATATCCAGGAGAAGGACGATGAATTTCCAGCAACTGCGCATCATCCGCGAGACGGTCCGCCAGGATTTCAACCTGACCGAAGTGGCCAACGCGCTGTACACCTCGCAGCCCGGCGTCAGCAAGCACATCAAGGATCTCGAGGACGAACTCGGGATCGAGATCTTCGTCCGCCGCGGCAAGCGCCTGCTCGGCCTGACCGAGCCGGGCAAGGACCTGGTCGGCGTGGTCGAGCGCATCCTGCTCGATACCCACAACCTGCGCCGCATCGCCGACCAGTTCGCCAGCCGCGAGACCGGCCATTTCGTGGTGGCGACCACGCACACCCAGGCCCGCTACGCGCTGCCGAAAATCATCAAGTGGTTCAAGGCCGACTACCCGAAGGTGCACCTGACCCTGCTGCAGGGCAGTCCGCGCGAAATCGCCGAACTCGTAGAAAGCGGCCAGGCCGACGTCGGCATCGCCACCGAGGCGCTGGACAAGGTGCCGGAACTGGCGTCCTTCCCGTTCTATTCCTGGCATCACGCGATCATCGTGCCGCACGGGCATCCGCTGACCGCGCTGCCGCAGATCACGCTGGAAACCCTGGCCGATTACCCGATCATCACCTACCACGAGGGTTTCACCGGCCGGGCGCACGTGGACAAGGCCTTCGCCGAGGCCGGTATCGTCCCCGACATCGTGCTGTCGGCCATCGATGCCGACGTGATCAAGACCTACGTCAGCTTGGGCCTCGGTGTCGGCATCGTCGCCTCGGTCGCCTACGACGCCGAGCAGGACCGCAACCTGACGCTGCTGCCGGTGCCCGACCTGTTTCCCGGCAACACCACGCGCCTCGCGGTGCGGCGCGGCACCTACCTGCGCAGCTACGTGCATGCCTTCATCGAGAAAGTCTGCCCGGATGTCGGCGAGGAGAGCATCAAGAACGCGCTGAAGCCGGGCAACGGTAGCGACTGACGGCGCAGGGCGGTATCCCCGATCGCGCACGTGCCGCGTGCATGGATATTGATCGGTGTTAAAATCGCCGGGCTTTTTGGTATTTGACGCCGCCATGGCGATCGAATTTACGGGAAGCCGGTGCGCCACCGCGGTGGCTATTCCGGCGCAGCCCCCGCTGCTGTAGGCCTGACGACCCTGCTGTTGCCACTGTGTTCGCACGGGAAGGCGCAGGGAAGAATGACGGCGAGCCAGAAGACCGACCTGAAAGCAAGGTAGTGCCATTCTCCGGGGTGACGGGAGCGGTTCTGTGACGTGATGCGTGCTTGTTCCCATCCCTGATCCGTACTGATTCCCCGGAGTATTCAATTGCTTCGGGGAGGAAGTCATGCACATCATGGAAGGCTTTTTGCCGCTCCAGCACGCCGTCGGCTGGTCGCTGGCGTCGGCGCCGTTCGTCGCCTGGGGCATTCATTCGGTGCGCCGCCGCCTGCGCGAACAGCCGGAACAGCGCATGCTGCTCGGCGTCGCCGCCGCCTTCGCCTTCGTGCTCTCCGCCCTCAAGCTGCCGTCGGTGACCGGCAGCTGCTCGCATCCCACCGGCGTCGGTCTCGGCGCGCTGCTGTTCGGGCCGCTGGCGATGGTCCCGGTCGGCCTCGTCGTGCTGCTGTTCCAGGCGCTGCTGCTGGCCCACGGCGGGCTGACCACGCTGGGCGCCAACCTGTTCTCGATGGCCATCGTCGGCCCCTTCGTCGCCGCCGGCATCTTCCGCCTCGGCCGCCGGTTCGCCGTGCCGCTGGCCGGCTGCGTCTTCTTCGCCGCCTGCCTGGGCGACCTGGCCACCTACCTGACCACCGCCATCCAGCTGGCCTGGGCCTTCCCCGATCCGGCCGGCGGCTTTGCGGCCTCGCTCGCCAAGTTCGCCGGCATCTTCGCGGTCACCCAGATTCCGCTGGCGATCAGCGAAGGCCTGCTGACCGTGCTGGTGGTCAATGCCCTGGTCCGCTTCAATGCCGAGGAACTGAAGGGCCTGGCGCTCTTTTCGCCGCGCGAGGTCCGCGCATGAAGCGGCGGAACTGGCTGATCGTCGCCGCCATCGTGCTGTTGACGGTATCGCCGCTGTGGCTGGTGCCGCACCTCGGCATCGGCGCCGCCGTCGGCCCCGACGGCCAGCCGGCCGGGCTGTTCGGCGGCGCCGACGGCAAGGCCCAGGAGGCCATCGGCGAGATCGCGCCCGACTACCAGCCGTGGTTCAAGCCCTTGCTGGAGCCGGCCAGCAGCGAAATCGCCTCGCTGCTGTTCGCCTTGCAGGCCGCCCTGGGGGCCGGCGTCATCGGCTACTGGCTGGGCTGCGCGGTGACACGCGACAAGCTGCGCCGCGCCGCCGAGCGGGATGCGACGGAAAAGGAAACCCGTGCTGATTGAACAGGCGGCCTACCGCAACCGCTGGCGGCAGGTCGCTCCGGAAGCCAAGGCCTGCTTTGCGCTGGCCGGCCTGGTCGCGGCCTTTGCCGCCGGCTCGCCGGGCGCCGCCGCGGCCGTCGCCGGCCTGCTGGCGCTGACCACCTGCCTGGGCGCCGGCGTGCCGGGGCTGCTGTACCTGCGGGTGGCGCTGCCGGCGGTCGGTTTCCTGGCCCTGTCCTGCCTGACCCTGCTGGTCGCGGTCGATGGCGATTTCACCTGGCGCTGGGCGCCCGATGCGGCGCCGCGCATCGCGGCCCTGGCCGGCCGCTCGCTGGCCGCGCTGGCGGCCTTGCTCGGCCTGGTGCTGACGACGCCGCTGCCGGACCTGATCGGCCTGCTGCGCCGCCTGCGCTGCCCGGAACTGCTGCTCGACCTGATGGTGATCTGCTACCGCATGCTGTTCGTCTTCTCGCTGGCCCTGCATGACACGCTGGTCGCCCAGCAGGCGCGGCTCGGCTATGCGACGGCGCGGCACAGCCTGCGCTCGCTCGGCCTGCTCACCGCCAATCTCGCCGTGCAGATCTGGCAGCGGGCGCACGCGCTGCACCAGGCGGCGCTGGCGCGCAATGGCGACGGCCCCTTGCGCTTCTTGACGCCGACCTTCGCCCATGTCGGCCGCGACACGGCGCTGGCCGCGCTGGGCGGCGCGCTGCTGATCGCGCTGGCGAGGCTGGGGGGCTGATGCTGCTCGAAGCCGTCTCGCTTCGCCACGTCTATGCCGATGGCAGCATCGGGCTCGACGACTGCTCGCTGGCCGTTCGCCCGGGCAGCCGCAATGCGCTGCTCGGCGCCAACGGCTCGGGCAAGACAACCTTGCTGCAGCATTTCAACGGCCTGCTGCGGCCTAGTGCCGGCCGCCTGCTGTGGGCAGGGGCACCGGTCGATACCTCGCGGGCCGGGCTGGCCGCCTTGCGCCGGCGGGTCGGACTGGTCTTCCAGAATCCGGACCGCCAGCTTTTTTCGGCCAGCGTCTTCGAGGATGTCTCGTTCGGCCCGCTCAATCTCGGTCTCGACGAGGCCACCGTGCGCCGGCGCGTGGCCCAGGCGCTGGCGGCCGTCGGCATGAGCGAGCAGGCCGAGCGGCCGGTGCACCACCTGAGTTTCGGCCAGAAAAAGCGCGTCTGCATTGCCGGCGTGCTGGCGATGCAGCCCGAAATGCTGCTGCTCGACGAACCGATGGCCGGGCTCGATGCGGCGATGCAGGTCGAATTGCTGGCCGTGCTCGACGACCTGACGGCGCGCGGCATCACCATCGTGCTGTCGACGCACGACGTCGATTTCGCCTACCGCTGGGCCGACGACATTCATCTGCTGGACGCCGGGCGTTGCATCGCCTCGTTCGCCGCCGCCGATCTGCCGCAGCAGGCGGCTGCGCTGCGCCAGGCCGGGCAGGCCATGCCGGCGGTGATCGAACTGCACCGGCTGCTGGCGGCGCGCGGCGTGCTCGAAACGGTGCCGCCGCGCAGCCTCGAGGCCTTGCTGGCCTCTCTTTCCCTTCAGGAGTCTTCATGAAAATTGTCCGAATGTCGCGGCCGAGCGTCGCGGAGGCCCGCCGATGAGCGGCAAGATCTGGTTCGTCGGCGCCGGCCCCGGCGATCCCGACCTGATCACCGTCAAGGGCCGCAAGCTGCTCGAAGAGGCCGGCGCGGTGCTGTTCGCCGGCTCCCTGGTCGACCAGGCGGCGACGCTGTACGCGCCCGACGGCTGCGAAATCCGCGACTCCAAGGACATGACCCTGGAGGAGATGACCGACTGGCTGATCGCCGCGGCGGCCCGGCACCCGACCGTGGTCCGCCTGCAGACCGGCGATCCCGGCCTCTACGGCGCGCTGATCGAGATGACGCGGCCGCTGACCGCCGCCGCCATCGAGTGGGCCGTGGTTCCCGGCGTGTCGTCGGCGATGGCCTCGATGGCCGCCGCCGGCGAAACGCTGACCCTGCCGGAAGTGACCCAGACGGTGATCCTGACCCGCGTCGCCGGCCGCACGCCGATGCCGCCGGGCGAGGAACTCGAAGCGCTGGCCGCGCACAAGACGACGCTGTGCATCTACCTGTCGATCACGCTGCTGCACAAGGTGCAGGAAGCCCTGCTGGCGGCCGGCTGGAGCGAGGAGGCGCCGATCCTGGTGGTCCAGAAGGCGAGCTGGCCGGGCGAGGAGAAGATCATTCGCGGCACGCTGCGCGACATCAAGCAGAAGTGCCAGGCCGAGAAGGTCGGCAGCCAGGCGATGATCGTCGCCAGCCCGACGCTGGGCGCCGCCGACTGGCCGGACCTGATCCGCTCCAAGCTCTACGACCCATCCTTCGGCCATCGCTTCCGCAAGGCGCTGGCGCAACCCGACACTTCCGCGGAGTCCCGGTCATGAACACCGACACCACCATCCTGCTGGTCGCCCACGGTTCGCGTGGCCGCGAAGGCAACAAGGAAACGATCAATTTCGCCGCCCAGTGGCGCGAGCGCCATCCCGAGTGGCGCATCGAGGTCTGCTTCATCGAGCATGCCGAGGTGCTGCTGGAGGAGGGGCTGGACCGTGCCGCCAAAGGGGCGCGCAAGGTCGTCGCCGTGCCCTTCATCCTCAATGCCGCCGGCCACGTCAAGATGGAACTGCCGGCCGCGGTCGAGCGCGCCCGCGCGCGGCATCCCGAAGTCAAGTTCGTCGTCACCCGGCATCTGGGCATGGGGCGCGAGATTTTCGCCGTGCTCAACGGCCAGCGCGAGCGCCTGATGAAGCAGCTGGCCGTGCCGGACCCGCGGACCACCGGCGTGATCCTGCTCGGGCGCGGCTCGTCCGACGCCGGCGCCAACGGCGAGCTGGCCAAGATGGCGCGCTGGATCTTCGAGGACAACGACCACGAGCTGGTCGAGCTGGCCTTCACCGGCGTCACCTGGCCGCGCCTGGAAACCGTCGTCCAGCGCCAGGTCCGGCTGGGCATGATGCAGATCGCCGTGGTCCCGGTCTATCTGTTTACCGGCGTGCTGATCGAGCGCATCCAGGAGCAGGTGGCCCGCCTGCGCCAGCAGTATCCGCAGGTTGCCTTCGCCCTGGGCACGCATTTCGGATTCGACGAGGGCGTGTTCCGGCTGATCGATGCCCGCGTCGAAACCGATGCCACCGATGGCGACATGCTCGAATGCGACGGCTGCAAGTACCGCGAGCTGGCCGAAGAGGAACACCTGCACGACCACAGCCATACCGCCACCGGCTGCGGCCACCAGCACGGACATGATCACGATCATGGACACGGGCATGGCCACCAGCATCATCACGGCTGTTCACACCAACACGACTGACCCAGGAGCTACGCGATGACCAATACCGTTACCGAACAACTGACCGAAGCCGGCCGCGCCATCGAGCACGATTCCTTTGCCATCATCGACGCCGAAGCCGGCCCGCACGGCTATACCGACGAACAATGGCCGCTGGTGCGGCGGATGATCCACGCCAATGCCGATTTCGAATTCAACGGCCTGACCGCCTTCCACCCGGAAGCCATGCGCGCCGGCTTCCAGGCGGTGCTGAAAGGGAACACCCCGATCGTCGCCGACGTCGAGATGATTTGCGTCGGCCTGTCCAAGCCGCGCCTGGCCCACTTCGGGCTGACCACCCACCACTACATTTCCGATGCCGACGTGATCGACGCCGCCAAGGCCGAGAACAGCACGCGCGCCGTGCAGGCCATGCGCAAGGCGCACCGCCTCGGCACCCTCGACGGCGCCATCGTCGGCATCGGCAACGCGCCGACCGCGCTGATCGAGCTGGTGCGCCTGATCCGCGAGGAAGGCGTGCGTCCGGCGCTGGTCGTCGCGATGCCGGTCGGCTTCGTCTCGGCCGCCGAATCGAAGGACCTGATGATGACCCTCGGCGACGTGCCGTGGGTCGCCATCAAGGGCCGCAAGGGCGGCTCGACGCTGGTGGTGGCGGCCATCCACGCGCTGCTGTCGCTGGCCGAAGCCGAGCAGAAGAAAGCGGCATGAGCGACGCTGCCACGGCCGCCGCACCTGCCGCCAAGGTCCGCAAGGGCGATGGCAAGCGCGAGCGCGGCAACCGCACCGGCTTCACCACCGGCGCCTGTTCGGCCGCGGCGGCCAGGGCCGCCACGCTGGCCCTGCTGAGCGGCGAGGTGCCGGCGACGGTGTGCGCCCGCCTGCCCAACGGCCAGGACGTGACCTTCGCCGTCGGCGACGGCCGGGTCAGCGGCGAGGGCACGGCGCGCATCGCGCAGGCGATGATCGTCAAGGATGCCGGCGATGATCCGGATGCCACCCACGGCGCGCACATGACCGCCTCGGTCCGCGTGCTGCCGCACCAGGCCGGCGAGATCGTGCTCAAGGGCGGCGCCGGCGTCGGCACCGTGACCAAGGACGGGCTCGGGCTGGAAGTCGGCGGCCCGGCGATCAACCCGGTGCCGCAGCGCAACATCCGCGACAACGTGCGGGCGGCCGGCAGCGAACTGCTGGCCCACGACGGCCTGGAAGTCACCATCTCGGTGCCGGGCGGCGAGGAGATGGCGAAGAAGACCCTGAATGCCCGGCTCGGCATTCTCGGCGGCATTTCCATCCTCGGCACCACCGGCATCGTCCGTCCCTATTCGACCGCCGCCTTCCGCGCCAGCGTCGTCCAGGCCGTCGATGTCGCCGCCAAACAAGGCCAGACCAGCGTGATCTTCACGACCGGCGGGCGGACCGAGAAATTCGCCATGCGGCAGTTGCCGGAGCTGGACGAATCCTGTTTCGTGCAGATGGGCGACTTCGTCAAGGCCGCCTTCACCAGCGCCGTCAAGCGCGAATTGCCGCGCGTCTATGTCGGGGCGATGGTCGGCAAGCTGACCAAGATGTGCCAGGGTCTGGCCGTGACCCATGCCTGGAAGGCCGAAATCGACCGCGACATCCTCGCCGAGTCGGCCCAGGAAGTCGGCGCCCCGGCGGATCTCGTGGAAGAAATCCGCGCTGCCGAGACGGCGCGCTTTGCCGCGGAAAAACTGGCGCAGCTCGGGCTGGCCGAGATTTTCCATCGCCAGTTGGCGAAAAAGGCCATTCGCAGCCTGAAGGGCCAGTACCCCGGCGCCTACCGCCTGGCCGTGCTGGTCTGCGATTTCGAAGGGCAGTTCATCTGCCGCGTGGATGAAGAGGAGGCGCTGGCATGAGCGTGACGATCATCGGCATTCTCGACGACGGCTGGGCCGGACTGTCCGACGCTGCGCGCGACGCGCTGCGTGGGGCCGGCCTGGTGATCGGCGTCGGCCGTACCCTCGACCTGGTCCGCCCGCAGCTGGCGCAGGCCGAATTGCGCGACATGGACGGGGCGCTGACGCGCAGTCCGGAATGGATCAAGGCGGCGCTCGGCGAAGGCCGGCCGGTGGCCGTGCTGGCCACCGGCGACCCGCTGTGCCACGGCATCGCCAGCTACCTGCTCGGCAAGCTGGGCCATGACGGCGTGCGCATCCTGCCCGCGCCGTCCACGCTGCAGGTCGCCTTCGCCCGCTGGCAGCGGCCGTGGCAGGACGTGACCGTGGCCTCGTGCCACAGCGCCGATGCCGGCGAATGGGTGGCCGGTGCGCCGCCGACGCATGGCCTCTATCCTCTGATGCGGGCCATCGCGCTGAACCGCCGGGTGTTCGCCTTCACCAGCCCCGACAACGACCCGGCGCGGCTGGCCCGGGCGCTGATCACGGCGGGCTACGGCGAGTGCGTCACGCTGTCCGTCGCCGGCCGGCTGCTGCAGGACGACGAACAGGTGTTCACCGGATTGTCGGCCGCCGATGCCGCCGCGCGGCAGTTTCCCGAGCCTTGCGTCGTGCTCGTCGAGCGCAGCGACGAGGTGCCGGCACCGGCGTTCGGCCTGGACGATCTCGAATACATCCAGCGCGCCCCGGAGAAGGGCCTGATCACCAAGCAGGAGGCGCGCGCGCTGTCGCTCGCCAAGCTGCGCCTGCGGCCGGATGCCGTGGTCTGGGACATCGGCGCCGGTTCCGGCTCGGTCGGCCTCGAAGCCGCCCGGCTGGCGCCGCACGGCCACGTCTGGGCGATCGAGAAGAACGAGGGCGATGCCGCCAATGCGCGGGCCAATATGGTCCGCTTCCGCATCGGCAACTACACGCTGGCCGAAGGCAAGGCGCCGGCCGGCCTCGAGGCCTGGCCGGACCCGGACGCCGTCTTCATCGGCGGCTCCGGCGGCGAGCTGGCCGAGCTGATCCGGCTGATCCTCGCCCGCCTGCAACCGGCGGGGCGGCTGGTGATGAATTTCGTGACGCTGGAAAACCTCGCCACCGCCACGGCGACGCTGGCGGACCTCGCCGCCGGCTGGGACGTCGTGCAACTGCAGGCCAGCCGCAGCCAGCCGATTCTCGACATGCACCGGATGGCGGCGCAAAACCCGGTCTGGGTGGTGACCGCCTGGAATCAAGCAAAGGAAAGTGAATGACTGAACAAAAACGCTACGGCAAACTGATCGGCGCCTCGCTCGGCCCCGGCGATCCCGAACTGATCACCCGCCGCGCCTGGACGGCGCTGCAATCCGGCGCCCGCTGGCTGTACCCGGTCAAGAAGGCCGAGGAATCCTCGTACGCGCTGTCCATCGTCGAGCGCGGCGGCCTGGCCGTGCCGGGCGACGCCGTCGAGCTGGTGTTCCCGATGACCCGCGACGCCGACATCCTGGCCAAGGCCTGGGTGCGCGCCGCCCAGCAGACCGTCGAACTGCTCGGCGAAGGCCGCGACCTGGTGTTCCTGGTCGAAGGCGACGCCTCCACCTTCGCCACCTTCGGCCACCTCGCCCGCGTCGTCTGCGAACTGGTGCCGCAGGTCGAAGTCGAGACCATTCCCGGCGTCTCGTCCTTTGCCGCCGCCGCCGCGACGACCGGCGTGACGCTGGCCGAGGAGGACGAAACCTTCGCCATCATTCCGGCGGCCTACGGCGTCGAGGTCATCGACCACCTGCTGGACGAATTCGACACGCTGGCGCTGCTCAAGGTCAAGCCGCTGGTCGACGAGGTCATCGAACTGCTCGAACGCCGCGACCTGCTGGCCACCTCGGTCTTCATCGAGAAGGTTGGGGCGCCGGACGAGCGCATCGTGCGCGACGTCGCCAGCCTCAAGGGCGACAAGGTCAATTACCTGTCGCTGATGCTGGTGCAGAACCCGAAGCGGGTGCGCGGCGAACTGCGCCGCGGCTGCCGCAAGCGCAAGGACGCGGTCGATGCGGCCGAGACGGCCGTCGCCTGAACAACAAACCAACCCCAATAGAGAACCCTTCATGAAAATCGCCGTCGTTTCGATTACCAAACATGGCATCGCGCTGGCCGGCAAGGTCGTCGCCGCGCTGCCCGGGGCGCAGCTGTTCGCGCCGGAGAAATTCCGCGCCGAAGCGGATGCCGCGGCCCCCGGCGCCGCCCATTGCTACGAAGGCAAGGTCGGCGACCAGGTGCCGGCCCTGTTCGCCGCCTTCGACGGCATCGTCTGCATCGTCTCGCTCGGTGCCGTCGTCCGCCTGATCGCGCCGCATCTGAAGAACAAGGAAAGCGATCCGGCCGTGGTCGTCGTCGACGAGGCCGGGCGCTTCGCGATTCCGGTGCTTTCCGGCCATCTCGGCGGCGCCAACCAGCTGGCCGGCCACCTGGCCACCGCGCTGGGTGCGGTGCCGGTGCTGACCACCGCTTCCGATGCCCGCGAAACGATCGCCGTCGATCTGCTCGGCCGCGAACTGGGCTGGACCTTCGAAGCCACGCACGACGAAATCGTGCGCTGCAGCGCGGCGATGGTGAACGACGAGCCGGTGGCCCTGGTCCAGGAAGCCGGCAGCGCCGACTGGTGGCCCCGGCACGCCAACGGCCGCAGCGGCGCCTTGCCGGCCAACGTGACCCGCTTCGCCAGCCTGGAGGAAGTCGATCCGGCCGGTTTCTCGGCCGTGCTGTGGATCAGCCAGCGGACCATGCCGGCCGACTATGCGTCCCGGCTGGTCGGCCGCCAGGTTACCTACCGGACCGGCGCGGCATGAAGATCGCCCTCGGCCTGGGCTGCGACCGCGGCACGCCGGCCGCGACCATCCAGCAGGCCATCGCCGAGGCCCTGGCCGCGGCCGGGGTGGAGCAGGGCGCCGTCGGCGCCGTCGCCTCGATCGACCTCAAGGCCGACGAAGCCGGGCTGGCCGAAGTCGCCCAGGCGCACGGCTGGCGCATCCGCTTCTATCCGGCCGGTGAACTGGCCGCCGTCGCGGTGCCCAACCCGTCGGAAACCGTGCGCAAATACACCGGCACCCCGTCGGTCTCGGAGGCAGCGGCAATTCTCAGTGCCGGCGCCGACCAGAGCCACCTTCTCATCGAAAAACACAAGCTGCGCGGCCCGGATGGCCGCAATGCCACCGTCTCTATTGCAAGGATCCCGGAATGAACGCACCTGAAACCATCGTCAAAACTGGCAAGATCATGCTCGTCGGCCTCGGCCCGGGCAGCCAGGATCACCTGACCGCCCGCGCCCGGGCGGCGATTGCCGAGGCCGACACCATCATCGGCTACGTCACCTACATCCGCCTCGTCGCCGACCTGGTCGAGGGCAAGGAAGTCATCAAGAAGTCGATGACCGAGGAACTCGACCGCGCCATCGAAGCGCTCGAGCGTGCGCGCCAGGGCAAGAAGGTGGCCCTGGTGTCGTCCGGCGACGCCGGCGTCTATGGCATGGCCGGGCCGACCTTCGAAGTGCTGTTCCAGGCCGGCTGGACGCCCGATTCCGACATCGAGGTCGAGATCGTGCCGGGCGCTTCGGCGATCAACACCTGCGCCGCGCTGGTCGGCGCGCCGCTGACCCACGATTTCTGCGCCATTTCGCTGTCCGACCTGCTGACGCCGTGGCCGACCATCGCCCGCCGCCTCGATGCGGTGGCCCATGCCGATTTCGTCGTCGCGCTGTACAACCCGAAGAGCGGCCGGCGCACGCAGCAGATCGTCGAGGCGCAGCGCCTGTTCCTGCGCCACCGCGATCCGCAGACGCCGGTGGCCATCGTCAAGTCGGGCTTCCGGCCGAAGCAGCGCATCGCATTCACGACGCTCGACAAGATGGCCGAGGCCGACATCGGCATGCTGTCCACGGTGCTGATCGGCAATTCCAACACCTTCATCCGCCACGGCCTGATGGTCACGCCGCGCGGCTACGCCAACAAGTACGCGGTCGAGGACGGCGAGCGCAACACCCGCGACGGCGAACAGGCCGGCCGCTCGCTGTCCACCGGACTCAACGGCTGGATGCTGGCGATCCAGGCGAGCGGCCGCAGCGCCGCCGAACTGGCCGCCGAGTACCGCCTGCCGGAGGACTACATCGCCGCCGTGCTGGCCACCGAAGTGGCGCCGGAAGACGCGGAGGCGGGCGAGGGGGAAGGGCAGTGAAAGCCGAGCGCGATCCCGGCGAGGTCGTCAAGCCGACCATCCGCGACTACAGCCGGCAGCTGCTGGTGTGCACCGGTCCGCGGTGCACGCTGAACGGCGAGGGCGAGGCGCTGTTCGCGGCCCTCCAGGCCAAGCTGCGTGCCGCCGGCCTTGGCGTCGATGCCGGCCCGACGCGCGTCAAGCGCACCCGCACCGGCTGCGTCGCCGCCTGCCAGGGCGGCCCCATCGTCGGCGTGCAGCCGGACGGCACCTGGTACTACAACGTCACCGACGG
Source organism: Azonexus sp. (assembly GCA_036376995.1). GTDB lineage: Bacteria > Pseudomonadota > Gammaproteobacteria > Burkholderiales > Rhodocyclaceae > Azonexus. The sequence goes on from DASUZG010000019.1 coordinate 21,295, forward strand.
CAACATGGACCGCATCATCGAGCAGCACCTGAAGCACGGCCAGGTCGTCGCCGACCTGGTCTTCCACCAGGCGGGCAGCGGCCAATGAGCGGCGAAAAGCCGTTCCCGGCCGGCGGCGTCGCGCTGGTCGGCGCCGGTCCGGGCGACCCCGAGCTGATCACGCTGCGCGGCTACCGCCGGCTGCAGCAGGCGGAAGTCCTGGTCTACGACAATCTGGTCAGCCCGGAAGTCGTCGACTTTTGCCCGGCCTGCACCGAGCGCATCTACGTCGGCAAGATGGCCGGCCGCCACACCGCGTCGCAGGGCGAAATCAACCGGCTGCTGCTGGCGCAGGTGCGGACCGGCAAGCGGGTCGTCCGCCTGAAGGGCGGCGATCCCTTCGTTTTCGGGCGCGGCGGCGAGGAACTCGATTTCCTGCTCGGGCACGGCATCCCGGTCGAGATCGTGCCCGGCATCACTGCCGCCCTCGGGGCCGCCGCCAGCTTCGGCTTTCCGCTGACGCACCGCGATTACGCGCAAAGCTGCGTCTTCGTCACCGGCCATCTCAAGGACCACAGCATCAGCCTCAACTGGCGGGCGCTGGCGCAACCCAACCAGACCTTGGCGATCTACATGGGCCTCACCGGGCTCGACACCATCGCCCGCGAACTGCAGGCCGCCGGCCTGCCGGGCCGCATGCCGGCCGCGCTGATCTACCGGGCGACCTGGCCGGAGCAGAAGATCTTTCCGGCGACTTTGGCGACGCTGGTCAAGGTGGCGGCGGACAACGCCATCAAGCCGCCGGCGCTGCTGATCGTCGGCGAAGTGGCCGGGCTCATTCCGGCCTGAATCCCGGCTGTCGGGCAGCCAGCCAGGTCGTTGACCGGGCGGGTCTATAGTTAATGTGTCACTAGAAGTTTG